>JAYPYO010000029.1:0-26575 GCA_038135995.1 Porticoccaceae bacterium | reverse complement strand
GTGGAGTACCACAACGAAGAGTCTGGCGCCGTGTGGATGCAGCGCATGACCGACGCCTACGACAAGCTGATCTGGATTAACCCGGTACAGGAAAAATACTGGGAGTACACTCCCTCGATCCAGATGCTTAAAGAGCTGGTAGAGGATAAGATGTACCCCATGACTCTGGCTGGCCTGGAGCAGGGCATGGCAAGGCTCTCCAGATAGCGCAACTAACAAGAACGTTGAATAAAAAATAATAAAGGATTGGGTGAATCAATATGCGGGTGCAAGAAGTAGTTAAAAAAGCACAGAAAAAAGTTGGCCTGAGCACCAAGCAGCCCGAACTGCCTGCCGGGTCTCTGTTGGAGATGTGGCGGGGAGCAGTGGCAGATTCCAACGATCGCCCAGCCTTCACCTGCCTGGGTCAGACCCTGACCTATGGCGAAGTCGACCAAATCTCACGGCGCGTTGCCAGCTACTTTCAAAAGCAGCTCAAGCTGGTCCCAGGGGACCGTATTGCTATTCAGCTACCCAATCTTATTCAGTATCCGGTGGTGGTCATTGCCGCCTGGAAGCTGGGCCTGGTAGTGGTTAACACCAACCCCATGTACACAGTGCGCGAGCTGGTGCACCAGTTTAACGATGCCAATGTAAAAGCCGTGGTAGTGCTAGACCAGTTCTACGAAACCCTGTGCGAAGCTCTGCCCAGTACCAATATTGAGCATGTGGTGGTCACCCGTCCGATTGATCTGCTGCCCCAGCCCAAACGAGGCATTCTCAGTGCGGCCATGGCCCTGACCGGCAAGCGGCCCTCGCTGCCCAAGGGCGACTGGATTCCGTTCCTGGAGCTGCTGACTGGCAGCAGCAACTACCCAGTGCACCGCGCCCAGCTGGACGATATCTGCGCCCTGCAGTACACAGGTGGCACCACCGGTGCCTCCAAGGGCGTTATGCTGACCCAGGGCACCCTGATGGCCAATATTGCCCAGTCGCTTTCGGTACTGGATATTCTCGATGAGCCCATCAAGTACAGTGTGGCTGTGGCGCCTCTGCCCATCTATCATATCTATGCCTTTTCACTGTGCATGGGCCTGTTGCCCGCCACCAGAGGTCACTCGATTCTGATTCCCGACCCGCGCAACATCCCGGCCTTTGTGAGCGCCATTAAAGACTTTAAATTTGAAATCTTCTGCGGCCTAAACTCCCTGTTTGTAGCCCTGCTGCAGGACAGAGATTTCCAGCGCCTCGACTTTTCGCGGTTGCGTATGACTCTGTCTGGGGGCATGGCACTAATGGAGTCTGTTGCCCACGACTGGCAAAAAACCACCGGCTGCGTGGTCAGCGAAGGCTACGGTATGACCGAGTCGTCGCCTGTGATTTCCATGAACCCCTCAGGCCACGAAAAAATTGGTACCGCGGGCATTCCTATTCCCGGCACCGAGATCAAAGTGGTCAATGAAAACGGCGTCGAGCAGGAAGTGGGCGGCACAGGCGAGCTCTGTGTGCGCGGCGACCAGGTCATGAAAGGCTACTGGCAGCGCCCAGAGCAGACCGACGAGGTGCTGGTCGACGGCTGGCTGCACACCGGCGATATTGTTGAGGTGGACGAAGAGGGCTACATTAAAATTGTCGACCGCCTAAAAGATATGATTATTGTCTCTGGCTTTAACGTTTACCCCAACGAGCTGGAGCAGGCCCTGACTACCCACCCAGACGTGGCCCAGTGTGCCGCCATTGGTGTGGCGGATGCCAAGGCGGGGGAAGTGGTTAAAATGTTTGTGGTCAGCACCAACCCCAACCTCAATGCAGACCATGTGATTGCCTACTGCAAAGAGCATATGGCTGGCTACAAAGTACCTAAATTTGTCGAGTTTCGCGATGAACTGCCCATGACTAATGTGGGTAAAGTACTGCGCAAAGACCTAAAAGCCCAGGAAAAAGCCAAGGGCCGAGCCGAAGACAAAACCAGCGAAACCACAGAGCAAGATGCCGCGTAAAACTATCCATGGCTGTTATTGGCCTGCCAAACAGGGCAGAATAATCCCTGGCTAATGATTAGCAACACAGGCAACTACTATGCGACTTATTATCGGTATTTCCGGATCCAGCGGTGTGATCTACGGCATACGCATGCTCGAGATGCTCGCCGCCTGTGAAGGCGTAGAGACCCATCTTATTCTCAGCAGCGCAGCGCGCATGAACATAGGCATAGAAACCGACTGGCAGGTCGAAGCTGTCGAAGCCCTGGCCGATGTGGTGCACAACAGTAAAAATATCGGCGCCAGTATCGCCAGCGGCTCCTTTAAAACCGCCGGCATGATTGTGGTTCCCTGTTCCATGAAAACCCTCTCCGGCATTGCCAACTCCTACGCCGACAACCTGATTGTGCGCGCCGCTGATGTAGTGCTTAAAGAGCGCCGCAAACTGGTAATAGTGCCCCGAGAGTCGCCGCTGCACACAGGCCATTGCGAGCTAATGCTCAAAGCCAGCCAAATCGGCGCCATACTCTGCCCGCCAGCGCCGGCCTTTTATACCGACCCCAAAACCATTGACGATATAGTCAATCATTCGGTGGCCCGCATACTCGACCTGTTTGATATAGAGTCCGACAATCTCAAACGCTGGCAGGGCAATGTCTAAAGACCAGACCCAACTCAAGGCATTTTTGCAGGCCGAGTCTGTACTCACCATAGCCACAGGCGATGCCTGCGGCCCCTGGTCAGCCCCGGTGCTCTATGTGGCTGACCTCGACGCCGAGCCCTTTGCCCTGTATTTTTTATCCTCCGCCAATAGCCGCCATATTAAAAGCCTACCCATAGACGGCGCCGCCGCAGTCTCCATCTACTCCGACTACGACGGCAACTGGCAATCCATTTGCGGCGCCCAGATTCATGGCACCATAGCGCAGATCGCCGAAGAGGAGAGGGCAGCCATTGCCGAGGCGTACTTTGCCCGCTACCCGGAAATTGCCGGCCTTATTGACAGCCCCCAGACCGAGCAAGAAAAACTAATAGGGGCCGCCTTTGGCCGCAGTCATTTCTATCGGGTGACTCCTGCCTTCGTTCGTTTCACCAATAATGGCGACAGCTTCGCAGGCCGCACCGAGTGGCAGCTGTAAAATCACTTTCTCCAGCCAACAACAGAAAATCTCCACATGATGCAAAATGCGCTAGATATTCTCCATAGTCTGTATGGCTACGATAGTTTTCGTGGCCACCAGGCAGAGATAATCGAGACTGTCAGTGCCGGCAATAATGCCCTGGTACTAATGCCCACCGGGGGTGGTAAATCCCTTTGCTATCAGATTCCCTCATTGCTACGGGATGGCGTTGGGGTCATTATCTCGCCATTAATCGCCCTGATGCAGGACCAGGTAGATGCCATGCAGCAGCTGGGTGTAAAGGCAGCTTTTTTAAACTCCAGCCTCGACCACAGCCAACAGAATAGTATTGAACAGCAGTTGCTGGCAGGGCAGTTGGATCTACTCTATATAGCACCGGAGCGCCTAATCCAGAGTTACACCCTCGACCTGCTCAGCCGCTGCCAGTTGGCACTGTTTGCCATTGATGAAGCCCACTGCGTATCCCAGTGGGGCCATGATTTTCGCTCCGATTATCTGTCTCTGAGTCTATTGCAAGAGCGCTTCCCCAATATCCCACGGATAGCCCTAACCGCCACCGCCGATATGCGCACCCGCAAGGAGATTGTGCAGCGCCTGTCTCTGGACAACGCAGAGTCCTATATCAGCGGTTTTGATCGCCCCAATATTCGCTACGCCATCGCCAATAAAACCACCGCCAAAAAACAGCTATTGGACTTTTTAAAGCAGCGCACCAGCGAAGCCGGCATAGTTTACTGCCTGTCCCGCAAAAAGGTCGAAGACACCGCCGCCTGGTTAACCCAGCAGGGCTTTACCGCCTTGCCCTACCATGCAGGCCTGTCGCCCCAACTGCGGCAGACCCATCAGAATCGCTTTTTGCGCGAAGATGGCGTGATTATTGTCGCCACCATCGCCTTTGGCATGGGCATAGATAAACCAGATGTGCGCTTTGTCGCCCATCTGGATCTGCCCAAAAGCATCGAAGCCTATTATCAGGAAACCGGCCGCGCCGGCCGCGATGGCCAGCCCGCAGATGCCTGGATGATCTACGGCCTGCAAGATGTGGTGCGCCTGCAGCAAATGGCACAAAACTCCGACGGCACCGAACAGTTTAAACGCACCGAGCGCCACAAGCTGGACGCCATGCTCGGCCTCTGCGAAGTCACCAGCTGCCGCCGCAAAGTACTGCTCAACTACTTTGCCGACCAGGCCCCAGACCAGTGCGGCAACTGCGATAACTGCCAGATCCCGCCACAAACCTGGGACGCCACCGAAGCCGCCCAGAAGCTACTGTCCTGCATCTACCGCACCGGCCAGCGCTTTGGCGCCATGCATGTGATGGATGTACTGCAGGGCAAAGAAACAGACAAAGTGTTGCAGCACCAGCATCAGCAACTAAGCACCTTCGGCATAGGCACTGATATTCACGAAGCCCAGTGGCGCTCAGTAATCAGACAGCTGGTCGTGCGTGGGTTGCTGCGGGTTGATATTGAAGGCTACAGCGCACTGCAACTCACCGACTTATGCCGCCCGGTTTTAAAAGGCGAACAGTCACTGCACCTGCGCATAGAAGAGCTAAAAGCGCCATCCAGCAAAAAGCCAGGCTCCAGGTCTGCAAGAAAGGCCCAGATACCGCTCGAAGACCAAGAACTGTGGGATGAACTGCGAGAGTGCAGAAAGTTTCTGGCCGAAGAGCACAATGTGCCGCCCTACGTGATCTTCCACGACGCCACCCTCAAAGAGATGCTCGATACCATGCCCACCTCGCCCAGTGAGATGCTGCGCATTAACGGAGTAGGGGACAGCAAGCTGGAAAAATACGGCGGTGACTTTTTGGATATATTGCGGCGTTATGCCGAGGCTGGTTAGCGATACTCTGTGCTTTTGCTAGGCATTGTGTGCTGAGCCCTTCGGTGTTGTGCGCTGGTTCCTTGCCAGCCCACTGTGCCGATTTGTCAGCCGGGGCGTTATTGGTTAAGCAATCTCAAGGCCGGTATAGCGGGCTAGTTTGTGGCCATGTTTACCTTGGTGCCGAGTCCGCTCAGGGGGCTGAGGGGCGGGGGCCCTGGGTTAATTTTTTCGGAAACCTGGCTGTTTCTGGACTATGGTTATTCTTAATAAAAGGATTTAGTCATTAAAGATATATGGGGAGTATAGTGGCTGGCACGAAGCTGGCTAATTAAGACGTTGATCTGAAGGAACAGATAATGGATCCCATCGCATTGGTGTTGGCCGCTTATATAGATTCGGTACAGACCACTTTTAATGCCCGAGTCAGCGATACACTCGGCACTGAAATCAAAGCTCTGATAATCGAATATCAGGGTGTCCCAGTCCCTTTTCAATATCAAATGTGGCGGGTAAAAGACAAAAGTGTCTGCTCGCGATATCAGTCCGATCTAACCTATTACTCCCATTGCACGGTCACCGCGAAGGAGCTCTTTACGATACTTTGTTCCCAGCTATCGCAAAAGCCGAGTGATCACTGGCGATATATCAAAACCAAGAATATGTACTGCAATGCGGCTGTGTCGTATGAGGCAACTATTGCGTGGATTGATGGGGCTGCGGAGGGGGCTGAGGGTGAGGAGGCTAAAGCCGCTTGTAATTTGGCTATTGCGACGGCGTTGGGTAGTCGTAATCCGATGGTGATTGCGGAGAGGGATAGGGTTTGTGATGGGTAGGGTCTGATCCTTTATTTAGTGTAGAAAATTAATAAGGTGGTATAAGAAAATTCGGAATATGGGATCTAAAAATAGCAATAATGAGTCCACTGGAATGTTGTTATCTATTAATGATGCTCCTCCTGAGGATTTGGGTGGGGTATATGCAAGACAGGGCTTTGCTTACCAAGATGATGTTGCCGCGTATTTCCTGATAGAGATGCTGGTAAACGACGAATTGTCAGAAGTCAGATGTGAGACGAATGAAGATATTACAAATATCTGGATTTTTGACGGTAATCGTGTCGCGGAATATGTCCAAGTTAAAGCGGACCATTTTGACCAACTATGGACAATCCCAAAGCTGACTTCTCGCGAACTATCTGCTACTAAACCTGATGGTATAGGAACCTCGATTCTGGAAAAGAATTTCTCATGGGATAAATATATTGAAGACTCCCTCTTCAGAATCGTCACTTGCCGACAAGTGTCCAACAAATTAAAACCTCTTACGTACAGCCGCGGTGAAGATATTAGAAATGAAAAAGGCAATATTGACCGTATATACAACGAGCTAGTAAGCAAACTAGGAGAAATTAGTTCGAGTAAACAAAACGGATTAGAGTTTTGGCTCGAAAATGCTGAGTGGCTGGTGCTGGATGATAACGGTATACAAGATATCAACAAATCAAAGTTGAATGCGAATCTTCATAAGTTAGGTATTGAGGCCAACCCTCAGAAGTTGGAGGAAATATACGATGCTTTGCGAACCATTGCGAAGGATAAGGCAGAGCTGGGAAAGGAGCATTGGAAGGACAAAAAAATAACAAAAGCGTATCTCGTGGAGTTTATTAAGGATACAAATGACCCTTTCCCTGAGAAATCGAAGTCGGAAAAACTTGAGAAAAAAATCTTGGCTGCCGGATTAGACGATACATACGTTCAAACGGCCAGAGAACAACAACGGGATTATTTGAAACGCAAGCGGCAGTCACCGTATTTCACTCCTGAAGAAACAAGCAACATCGATGCGGCCATACTTTCTAGGCTGCATGGTCTTCGAAGCTCTCTCGATTCGGGTGAGCTTAATGATTTACCAGTGAGTTTCTATAATCGATGCTTAAAAGAAATAAAGGAAGCAGGGGAAAGCGTTGCAACCCTTCAATTAAATTCGGATTTAGCCAATGCTTATTTTGAAGGATGTATGCATGAAGTGACCTCAAGATGCCAGCACAGGTATAGAAAGGTCACGTCGTGAAGTCATATCCAAAAATAGGAAATTATCCTGAATCGTTGGCAATGCCAGCGGATGAGGTTCTTGAACTGCACGCCGCTAGACTGCTGTTGTTGATTAAACACTGTGGTGTAAAAGGAGAGAAAATTAGCGGCCTTACCAAGCTTGCCAAGTTGGATTTTTTTGTTAGATATCCAGACTTCTTCAGCGAAGTTGCCAGATATTTAGGAGAAGATGTAGTCGTGAAGAATACTCAAGTAGAGTCGTCCATGGTGCGCCACCATTATGGACCTTGGGACAAGCGGTACTACCATGTTTTGGCCTATTTGGAGGCGAAGGGATTAGTTAATGTTGTCAAAAACAAAAAAGCGTATGAATTCTTTCTGAGTAGTACCGGAAAAGAAAAGAGCGAAATGCTAAAAGAAAGTAAAAGCTTCAAGCAGTTAACTAAGCATATGAAACTGGTTAAATCCACGCTTGGTAATAAAAATGGTTCGGCGCTCAAAGACCTTATTTACGAGGTCTTTGAGAAGGAAGTGGCTGATAGAAAGCTAGGAGAAGTAATCTAATGAGCGGGAAGCATTTATGGATAGAATCAATTGAGAGGTTTCCTGAGACCGATACAAACGATAGTTTGAGTTTCAAGCCTGGCGTCAATGTCATAGTTGGAGATTTGAATTCAGGAAAAACCACATGGTTACAGATGATGGATTTTCTTTTCGGAGATAACGGTGGCCCAGAACAAGCGTTTGATAAAGAGTTGGTTGAAAAATATGAAGGCATAAAGGCCAAAATTCATATTGGCGACGGGGAGTACATCATAGAAAGAAACTGGCAAACTCCGGGAGCGAAGACTAAAACGTTTGTAGATGGCGAGCCTCACTCGGTTAAAGAGTTTTCACATTTTATGCTTGATAAACTAGAGATTCCTTTGGTTACCGTACCCAGTGGAAATCCATATGCTGACAGGACATGGCCTGAATTAAGTTTTAGAGATATCTACAGGCACATGTATAAGCAAGAAGGCAAGTGGTCAGATATTGCCCAGAAGCAAAATGAAGTGGTCCGTTCTGCTGTGATACTTCAGTTTTTCAAAAAGGCCAAGTCTTTGTATTCAGATGAATATGGCGAGCTGGTTTCTAAGCAAAAGCAAAGAGATAACATTGAAGCCCAAAAATCAGTCTACTCAAACGTATTGCAAAATTTCGCGGTCGAGTTGGTGAAGGATCCTGGTATGTCTGTTGCGATTACCGAGGATTCCCTTAACGGCGCTAAGAAAAAAATAGAGGAAGAGATCAAGGGCGTTGAAAAGCAAAAGGAGGATTTTCTAAAAGAACATACAGCGAAGTTGGCAGACAAGACAAACGAGAGAAAAATAGATTTTGACTCCATTGGCAAAAACATTCGAGGTTTGATGAGGCAGCTTGATATTTTCAACAATGAGAAAGTTGAAATCGTCAAAAGAAATCAAGAGCTCGTAAGTTATCAGAAGACACTAAATGACGAACTCGCTAGATTTAGTCGGGCGACAGATGCAGCAAGACTGCTTTCTGATTTAAAGATTTCGCATTGTCCTGCCTGTGACCAAAAAGTTCCTCCAAATAGGTATCAGCAAAATAAATGCAGTCTTTGTGGTCAAGAAGAGCATGTTCATGCTGATACAGAGTTATCGGATAAGCGAGTCTCTTTTGAAAAAGCTCAAATCGAAGAAGAACTTACGGAGCTAAGAATTCAGATTAAAGAGCTAGACAGTAATATCGCTTCGATTGATAGCAAGATGGAAGATTTGAAAGGCTCGTTGAATACGGAACAAATGAAGCTGCGCAATATTGAGTCTCTATCGTTGGCTGGTTTGCCGTCGGAAGTTGCTGTTTTAGATATGAGGCTTGGTTCGTTAGCCGAAAAAAACGAACAACTAATGCGTTTAGGTTCAAGCCTGAAAGAGAGAGAACGATACGATAGCGATATTGAAAAACTGAATGAGCAAATAGTCTTGCTTGAAAAAGAGATTAAAGATTTGGCTCCGAATGTTAATTACTCAGGGCTATCTGGCATACTTTCGGACAGAATGAACACTTATATCAATGCGGTTAATATTGATGACATAAGCAAGTGGAAAACTGGACGTGTGACGGCGAACCTGAAACGAGATAGTTTTAAGATGCTTTTGGATGGTCAGCTTTGGACGGTTAAATCGGGTGGCACAAAAAACTACGTGATTCAATTGGCATACCACTACGCAGCGCTCTCTCTGTGCAAGGAGGAAGAGCATGATTTCCCCGGGCTGCTTGTCATCGACTTCCCCCCGCATTTTGCAAAAGCAGATGACTTGAAGGGAAGCGAAAATTATTTGCTGAAGCCTTTTGTTGAGCTTTGTTCCGAAGAAGGCATGGCTGATACGCAAGTGATTGTTGCCGGGCGTGCCTTCGAGGGTTTGGAAGGTGCAAAAACCATTGAATTCTAGGGGGAAATGAAACCGTAAAACCAGCGTCAGATGAAACCGTGAAACCGGGGTCAGATGAAAGTCCCTTACTTGCAGCTCTGTGACCCAGTTATGCTATTTGGCATTTCCTCTCGTTCTAGCAATTTTTATCTTCTATTCTCTAGTGGTCTTTATCCTTGCTGTATCTGTGGGTATTGACGATTGACGTAATTCGTCAATATTTGATAGGGTTAGCGATGATAAATGGATTTAAGTGCAAGAAAACGGAGTTGTTGTTTAACGGTGGGCGGGTGCCGGCTTTTTCGGGTTTTAATCGACAGGCAGAAAAGCGCTTGAGAATTCTCGATGCTGCGAACACCATTGAAGTGTTAAAAGCATTGCCGAGCAACCGATTTGAGTCGTTGTCGGGTGATAGAAAAGGCCAGTTTAGTATCCGTGTGAATCAGCAGTGGCGGGTCTGTTTTCGTTGGGACGAAGGGGCTTATGATGTTGAGATTGTTGATTATCACTAAGGCTAATATTTTGGGTGCAGAAAGATCGAGGTAATTGAGATGACTAGAGAGGCTATACATCCAGGTGAATTTCTCGCCGATGAGATTGAAGGGATTGGTATCACTGCCACGGAATTGTCTCGTCAGATTGATGTGCCGCCTAATCGTATTTCACAAATAATCAGGGGCAAGCGAGATTTGACGGCCGATACGGCGTTGCGGCTCGGTAAGTTTTTTGGCACTGGTCCGGAGTTTTGGATTAACTTGCAAAAGGCGTATGAGCTGGATCGGGCCAGAGTTCTGCTTGGTGCTAAGCTAAATAAAATACAGGGTTGGGAGTCTGTTGAGCGCAAGGCTGGGTGAGACCCCTCGTTTTCCCCCTCTAGCCGCCAGATTCTCTGTTCTGGTGCGCTCACTTAAAAACCACAGCAACCAGTGGTAGTTATATCCCTCGGCCGTCTCTGGCCATTCAATTAATGGAATAATACTGCTGATTCTCGTGGCCGGTATCTTTTAATTTCGCCGTTTTAAGCAGCATCAATCTCAATACTATGCACACGATCAAGCTTCACTTTTAGCCGAGCTTGCCACAGGTCATAGGCATTCTGCATTACCAGCCAACTTTCAGGGGTGCGCCCCAGAGCTTTAGAGAGGCGCAGTGCCATCTCTGGGCTAACGCTACTTTGCTTGGTTAATATCCGGTTAAGTGTCGATGGCGCAACGTCCAGTTGTGCGGCCATAAACCTGCAGCTCAGTCCGTTTGGTTCCATGTAGGTGGCTCGAATAAAGTCGGCGGGGTGGGGTGGGTTGTGCATGCTTATAGCCATTAGTGGTAATCCTCATAGTTTAATAGGTAGGCATTGCCATCTATAAATTTAAACGTAAGCCGCCAATTGCCATTTACTCTGATAGACCAGGCGCCCTTTCTTGAGCCTTGCAAGGAATGCAGTCTATACCCAGGGAGCTTCATATCTTCTATGGTTTGTGCAGTGTCCAGCGCGGTCAACTGCATACGAAGCCTGCTGCTATGTTTAGCCTGTATGCCTTTGGTGTTGCCTGATCGATAAAAAAGCTCGATGCCTTTGTGTTTGAATGTTTTAATCATAACAAAAGCGTTGCGCAATACGCAACATCTCTGGTTCCCGATAATAGCATCTTAGCTCTCCCTGCCGCGTCTATGTCATCCGTTGCGCTTATGCTACTCAATAGGCCAATTGCAGAATGTGTGCCATTTCCAAAAAGCTGAGGGCCGGCCGCGATGCGGCGTAGCTACATGTCTAGGAGCCCAAGTGTTGTTATCAAAGCTCCAAAAATCACTCCGCCAAATTAAACAACTGCGTATTCCCCCCTCTAGCCACCAGATTCTCTGTTCTGGTGCGCTCACTCAAAAACCACAGCAACCAGTGGTAGGTAAATCCCTCGGCCGTCTCTGGCCATTCAATTAATGGAATAATACTGCCGGTTCTTTTGGCCATTACCTGCCGCAGGTCGGTGCTATCTGTATTAAGGCTATTGGCTATCAAACCCTCAATACTGTTGTTTTGCATCAGCTCACTCAGGCTTTCCATATGCACCAGCTGCAGCAGTGCTTTTGCCAAGCCTGCTTGTTGATACTGGGTTTGCAGGCCTTTAAGTGCAGTCTGGTGTGCGCTATCTGCCGCCACAATAACCGGGCACCCACAGAGTAGGGCGCTGCTGATTTGTTGCTCTGCGGCTTCTAAAGCGTCCTCTTCTCTTGCCACCAATACCATCGGGCCGCGGCCCAACAACGCGAGCCTATTATCCTCGCCGGTTGGGCCGGGTAGCTCTATGGGGTTGGCAAGTTTTGCTCGGGCTATGGGTTCCAGCTGGCTGATAAATGCTGGGTTGCATTGGCTGAGGATTGCCAGGCGGCTGTCTATGCTTTGGGCTTGCCATTGGGGGGCTGCGGTGGTGGCCTGGGCCACTAACTCTTTAATGGCGTTATCTGCCTTGTTGCTGGTTGGTAGATTAATAATGGCATAGGGCTTTTTATCCGCTAAGGGCTCTTTATTCGCTAAGGGCTTTTTGTTCGCTGAGGGCTCTTTATTCGCTGAGGGCTTTTTGGTCTCTTTGGCGGTGCCGCTGGTGGAGAAGCGCAGCAGGTAGTTGGGGCCACCAGCTTTGGGGCCGGTGCCGGAGAGGCCACGGCCACCAAAGGGGTTTACGCCGACGACGGCGCCAACCATATTGCGGTTGATATAGGTATTGCCGGCGATGGTGTTGCGGTAGACGGTTTCGGCAAAGGCTTCGATGCGGCTGTGGATGCCCAATGTAAGGCCATAGCCGGTGTTATTGATCTGCTGTATGACCTCGGGCAGCTGGTCGGCGTTGTAGCGAATCACATGCAGTATGGGGCCAAATACTTCTTCGGTGAGTTGGTCGAGGGATTGCAGTTCGAAGACATGGGGGGCCACAAAGCTGCCCTGTTGGCAATGCTCTGGCAGGTCGACTTTGGCTACCAGGCGAGCTTCTTTGTGCATGCGTTGAATATGAGCCTCCAGCTCTTGCTGGGCACCGCGGTCTATAACGGGGCCCAGGTCGCTACTTAATAGTCTGGGGTCGCCGGCCTGGATGGCGGCCATGGCGCCGCTAAGCATATCTAGGGTTTGCTCGGCAATATCCGACTGAATAAACAACACCCGTAGTGCGGAGCAGCGCTGACCGGCGCTCAGAAATGCCGAGGTAATAACATCATCCACCACCTGTTCGGGCAGGGCGGTGGAGTCGACAATCATGCAGTTTTGGCCGCCGGTTTCAGCGATAAAAGGTATGGGTCCGCCGGGGCGTTGGGCCAGCTGCTGGTTAATGGTTTGGGCGGTGTGGGTGGAGCCGGTAAAGGCGATGCCGGCGACTCGGCTGTCGGGTATTAATAGTTTGCCGATCTGGGAGCCGCTGCCTAGCACCAGATGCAGGGCGGCTGTTGGCACGCCAGCCTTATGGAATAGTCTGATGGCGCAGGCGGCTATGGCCGGGGTCTGGGCGGCGGGTTTGGCGATAACGCTATTGCCTGCGGCCAGGGCGGCGGCTATCTGGCCGACAAAGATGGCCAGGGGGAAGTTCCAGGGGCTGATGCAGAGAAATACGCCGGTGCCATGGAGTGGGGGGTTAATTAACTTCTCTGCCTGCAGTGCATAGTATCGGCAGAAGTCGATGGCTTCTCTCACCTCTGAAACTCCATCATCCAGGGTGCGGCCTGCCTCTATGCTTACCACGGCCATTAGCTGGCTGCAGTCGCGCTCTAGTAGGTCGGCCACTTTGTTTAAGATGGCGGCGCGGGCTGCTGGGCCCTCAAGGTCCCAGGCGGGTTGGGCGTCGGCGGCTGAGGCCAGAGCTTGCTGAATGCTGTGGTTATCGGCTTTGCTGTAATGGCCGATTAGCTGGCGGTTATCGGCGGGGTTATAGCTGGGTTGCAGCTCGCCCTCGATGGGCTGGCCATCAATAATGGAGTGGCTGAGTAGTGGCTCTGCGCTGGTGCTGGCTATTTGGTCTAGCAGCTGGCCGGTTTCCAGTGGCGAGTCCAGGTCTATACCTTTGGCATTGGCTCTGGGCTCTCCTGCGGTTTCGAAGATCTGCGCCGGTATGGCGATCTTGCGGTGCTGGTAGGGGAATAGCTGGGTGACTTCGGTGCGGGTGTCGTCGAGCAGCTGCTCCACTGGGGTCTGGTGGTCGAGAAAGCGGTTTACAAAGGAGCTATTGGCGCCATTTTCCAGCAGGCGACGCACCAGATAGGGCAGCAGGTCGCTATGGTTGCCCACTGGGGCGTAGACTCTTACGGCCAATGGCCTGCGGCCTTGCTTTTGCATAGAGGTCTGCAGCTGGGTGTATAGAATATGGCCCATGCCGTGCAACCGCTGAAACTCAAATTCCCGCTCCCCGGCCAGGGCCAGTATCATGCTGGCGGTGTAGGCATTGTGGGTGGCAAACTGGGGGAATATCTCGCTCTGAGCATCCAATAAGAGGGCGGCGCACTGCTGGTAGCACAGGTCGGTGTTGGCTTTGCGGGTAAATACTGGGTAGCTCTCCAGGCCCAATTCCTGGGCATGTTTGATTTCGGCATCCCAGTAGGCACCTTTGACCAGGCGCACCATTAGGCGGCGCTTGGTCTCGCGGGCCAGGCCGATTAGCCATTTGGCGGTGTGTGGGGCGCGCTTTTGATAGGCCTGCAGCACAAAGCCCAGTCCTTGCCAGTCCTCCAGCTCTGGGTCTCGGGCCAGGGCTTCAAAAATATCCAGTGAGATATCCAGGCGGTAGGCTTCTTCGGCATCAATCGACAGGCCTATATTGTATTGCTTGGCTTGCAGGCACAGCTGTTTGATTCTGGGCAGCAGTTCATCCATAACCAGCTGATGCTGGGCGTAATAGTAGCGCGGGTGCAGGGCGCTGAGTTTGACTGAGATGCCATTGGCCTGCTCAACCTGCTCGCCGGGCTGAATGGTTTTGCCAATCTCGTCTATGGCTTTGCTGTAGGCCTGCAGATACTGCTGGGCATCGCCGTCGGTGCGCGCGCCTTCGCCGAGCATATCGAAAGAGAATCTGGTGCTCTGGTTATTTTGTTTGGCGCCCCGTTTTAGGCCCTCTTCTATGGTGCGGCCCAGCACATATTGGCCGCCCATAATTTTCATGGCTTGCATTACCGCGGCGCGAATCACTGGCTCGCCCAGGGTGGCGGTCAGGCGTTTTATCCAGTTGTCGGTATGCTGGGTGATCTCGGCATCAAGACTCACCAGCTGGCCGGTAAGCATTAGGCCCCAGGTGGAGGCATTGACAAATAATGACTCCGACTTGCCGCTGTGGGCACCCCAGTTGCCGCCGCGAATCTTCTCGGCAATCAGTCGGTCGGCGGTGAGGGCATCTGGTACTCGCAGCAGGGCTTCAGCCAGGCACATTAGGGCTACGCCTTCGGCATTGGAGAGGCCAAATTCCAGCAGAAAGGCGTCTAAGGTGCCGCTGCTGTGCTTGTCGGCACGGCAGTCTGTGACCAGCTGTCGGGCATTGCTGAGTATCTGCTCTCTGGTCTTGCTGGACAGGGGGTTGCTGTGCAGTAGCTGGGTCACTGCCTGGTGCTCGTCCTGGTGGGTGGTGGCGCGGATTCTGTGGCGAAGTTCGGCTTGGTTCATAATGCTGGCTATATTTAAGATCAATGAATATCTGGCATTATTGGCTATTAGCTGCCATATTTGTCTCCATAATTAGCTAAATGGCAGCGATAAATGCTTTATAAGTTGATTTATTAGGGTAATATGCTGCTAGCAATCGATTGGCAATAGCTGCGGGAGGTGCCGAGTGAAGACTATAAAGGACCTGGATAGAACAGATCGCAAAATCCTCAGGGTGCTGCAAACCGATGGCCGCATTGCCAATGTGGACCTTGCGCGCACGGTTAACCTGACCCCCACGCCCTGTCTGGAGCGGGTGCGGCGGCTGGAAAGCGAGGGGTTTATCACCGGCTATGTGGCGCTGCTGGACCCGGTTAAGGCCAATGCGGCCCTCTGTGCCTATATTGAGGTGCAGTTGGTCAGCACCACCACTGAGGCAATCCGGCGCTTTAATCAGGAGATGCTGTCGCTGGAGGAGGTGCAGGAGTGCCAGATGGTGGCTGGGGGCTTTGATTATTTAATTAAGATCAGGGTGGCCGATATGCAGCATTATCAGCGCTTTTTGGGGGGCAAGCTGGCGGCGATTGAGGGTATTAGCCAGACCCATACCTATGTGGTGATTGAGGATGTTAAGTCCGAGACGGCTATTTATTTAGAATCCTGAATTTAGAATCCTAAATCTACAAGCTTAGATATAAACCCTGGGCACCCGATCGGGCATTCTGGTCAGTAGCTCATAGCCAATGGTATTGCAGGCAGCGGCCACTTGGTTCACTGGCAGTGCCGGCCCCCAGAGTATGGCTTTATCGCCAATACTGGCTTCTAAATCAGTCACATCCACGGTAATCATATCCATAGACACTCGACCGACCAATGGGCATCTCACTCCATTGATTAACACCGGCGTGCCATTGGGGGCATGGCGCGGATAACCATCGCCGTAGCCTACGGCCACTGTGGCTATGCGGGACTGTCGCTCGGCGGTCCAGGTGGCGCCATAGCCTACCGACTCGCCCGCGGCGATCTCGCGCACTGAGATAACAGCAGACTCAAAGGACATCACTGGCCGCAACTGGTCGGCATTGGTCTGGGGCTGGGCAAAGGGTGAGTTGCCATAGAGCATATAGCCGGGGCGCTGCCAGTCGCGCTGGGCGGCGGGCCAGGCCAGTATGGCGGCGGAGTTGGCCAGGCTGGTCAGGGGCAGTGACTGGTCGCTGTCTCTGGGCAGGTGCTGGTCAAAGGTGGCTATCTGTTGACTGGTGGCCTGATTGTCTAGGTCATCGGCACAGGCAAAGTGGGAGGTCACCACAATCTCATTGTGCACATTGCGGCTCTCTTTAAGGGCGCTATAGGCGGCTGGCAGATCTGCGGGCTGAAAGCCCAGTCGATGCATGCCGGTGTCCACTCCTAGCCAAACCTTGATCTGGTGGCTGAGATCGGCGGCCAGTATGGCGTCTAGCTGAGGCTGGTTTTCTACCATCAACCACAGATTATAGTGCTCGGCCTGCACCACTTCGTCGGCGGTAAATGTGCCTTCCAGCAACAGAATAGGCTGGCTGATATTGGCGTCGCGCAGGGCAACTGCCTCTTCGATACAGGCCACCCCAAAGGCCGGGGCCATTGAGGCCAGGGCGGTGGCTATCTCTACGGCGCCATGGCCATAGGCATTGGCTTTGACCATGGGTATGGTCTGGGAGCCAGGTGCCAGCGACTCCGCCAGGCCATAGTTATGGCGCAGTGCGTGCAGGTCGATAATAGCTGCTGTGGGTCGCGACATGGTTTCCGGTTACCTGTTTAGTAGTCAAACTTGCCGGCGCTATACAGGGCTTGGGCGCGCAGCCACATATCGCCCACTTGGCCATCGCCAACCGGCACGCCATCTATCTCTATTACCGGGGCAATCTCTTTGGACGAGCTGGTAATCCACACCTCGTCGGCACTGCGCACTTCGTCCATAGTGACTACCCGCTCTTCAACGGCAATATTGCCATCGCTGCGCAATGTACCCAGCACAATCAGCCTGGTGATGCCGGCCAGTTTCTGGTTGTCCAGCAATGGGGTAATGACCACATTGTCTTTAACAATAAAGACATTACAGGCGCTGGCCTCGGTTAATTCGTTGTTGGCATTGTAGAGTATGGTTTCTCCATGGCCATTTTCATAGCCCTGCTGGAAGTGCAGTACATTGCCCAGCAGCGCGGTTGATTTAATCTGGCAGCGGTCCCAGCGCAGATCCTGGGTGCTGGTGACTTTGTAGGGTTTGGCCTGGGCCTTGTCGGCCACAGGTGGCGGGGCAATTTCAAAGGCAAAGGCAAATACTGTGGGGCTGACTGCTTCGGGAAAGGCATGGAAGCGCTTGGTGTCAGCACCGCGGCTCACATGCAGGTAGATACCCAGGTTACCCGAGCCATTTTTAGCAATTAATTGATTGCACAGATCGGCCCATTGCTGCTCGCTCCAGTCGAGTTTAATACCCACTGAGGCCAGACCAGCCTGCATGCGCGCAATATGGGGTGCAAAACCAACCATTTTGCCGGCGTAGGAGGGCACTACCTCATAGATGCCGTCGCCAAACAAAAAGCCTCTGTCCATGGGAGAGATTCTGGCCTCTTCCAGGGGCAGATAGTTACCATCTAAATACGCGATACTCATAGTTGGGCCTTAATGCTCCCTGTGTTTTTACCAGTTTGGTTGCGCAAAAATGGTATCAGTGAGCCTTGTTTTACGCAAAGTGGAATCTTTGCAAAAGTTTGTTAGATACTGCGGGCTTTAGCAATAACTCTTACGGGTATACCTGTTTGCAGTAAAATTTTTTCGGTCAACAAAAGCCGCTGATCTTTCTTAGCTGATCTATAAGCTGTTCGCTTATTTCTGAATCCAGACCATCCTCGGTTAAGGTGTTTTCTCTGCTCACGCCGTCCACGCTGCCATGGCCGCTCAGGTAGCGCAGCACGGCGATATTATCCC
The DNA here is from genome assembly GCA_038135995.1 of Porticoccaceae bacterium. GTDB lineage: Bacteria > Pseudomonadota > Gammaproteobacteria > Pseudomonadales > Porticoccaceae > HTCC2207. The sequence continues at coordinate 8,578 of JAYPYO010000029.1, read as the reverse complement.
AGCCGGCTAGCATATCAGTGCCACGGGCAGAGGACAGCAGGGCAATCAAACCATGGGCCGCCCAGTTGGAGACATCGGCAATCACCAGTTCATCACAGCAGGTGGTGGAGGGCACTATATCCAGAGTGGTGAGGGTATCCATCACATTGCCCATACCAATCTCATTGCCGCCATCCCCTATGCCTATGGTTGGGCAGCTGGCCAGATTTAAAAACTGATCAAAGCTGGCGCAGTTGGCGCTGATATCTTCGCCGCGCATATTGCAGTAGTTGCCCTGGGCATTAAGGCCGGGGCGCTCGATAGAAATAATCAGATCCGGTTGCCATTGGTCCAGAGCCTGGCGTGCTTCCTGCTCGCGGTTGGCGGTGTCGGCCACGGCAATTTTATGGGTGGCAAAGTCATTTGCCAGGCAGTCGGCCAATGGTGCGCCACAGACCAGTAGCGGATTGCCACCGAGTTTTTCTATCGCCTGATAGAGGGCAATGGCTCCCAGGGGGCCATCGGTTTCGAAGGTATTGCCGACCGGAAATCCGGTGCCGATAAGCACCCTGGCGGTATCTGTGGCCAGGGCCTGTTCGATCAGCTGTGCCGCGCGCAGAAAATACCCGGGTTGCAGTGCGGCCTGCACTGTTTGCATGCCTCTGGGATTGCGGGCGACCATTAGATCTTCGATCTGGTGGCTAAGACTTTCTATGACTGAGGCTCCTTATCAATATCAACAGGCTCAAACTCAGTGCAATCAAATAGCCGTTGATTGAGCGCAAGTAAGTTATGCGCCTGCTCTATACTGATAGCCTCAAAGCTAACAGTGCCTCCGGGTGTCACCTGAGCCAGTTTGCCCAGATCCAGTGACAACACTGAGCCTATTTTGGGGTAGCCGCCAATGGTTTGGCGATCGGCCATCAGCACTATGGGTTGACCATCGGCTGGCACCTGTATGGCGCCCAGGCAAATGCCCTCGGATAGAATGCCGTCTAGCGATGGTTTTATGGCCGGGCCATTGAGGCGGTAACCCATGCGGTCGCTGCTGTCGGTTACCTCATAGGTCGAGCTAAAAAATAGTTGTTGCTGCACCGCGCTAAAGGCCTGCTGCTGGTAGCCCAGTATGACGCGGCAATGGGCGCTGTTATCTGTACTGAGGGTTGGCCGTTGCGACTTGGCAAGGCGATGGCTTGGTGGCTGTTGTTTTAAATTGAGGCAGGGCAGTTGATCGCCAGCTTGCAGTGGTTTGCCATCCTGATGCAGCCCACCCAGACCCTCGCGGGCCACTGTGGACTGGCTGCCAAAGCTGGGACTGGCCTGAAAGCCTCCGGCCACAGCCAGATAGCCGCGGCTGCCTGTGTGGGCAAAACCCAGCTCGATGCGGTCGCCAGATTTGACACTGTGGGTTTGCCACAGGGCGGCGGGCTGTTTATTGATGCTTAGCGGGATGGCTGCGCCGCACAGGGCAATGCTGGTGTTGGTAGTAGCTTCCAGCACCAGGCCGCCAATGGTCACTTCTATGGCTGCGCACTGGGGCGAGTTATGGCACAGGCGATTGGCCCAGTGAAAGCTCTGGTTATCCATGGGGCCGCCGGTGGTCAGGCCTATGCTGTGTTGACCAAAGCGGCCATGGTCTTGCAGCAGGCTATAGATGCCGGGTTGGACTACGCTAAAGCCCATCATTGGGGTTCTCCGCTCTCAATAATCTCACCGCCGAGGGCAATAAACTCCTCCCGATCAATGGCTCTAAAGGTCACTCTGTCGCCCACCTGCACGGGCATGCTGGGCTCGCCACTGGGGTCAAACATGGGCTGGGGGCAGAGGCCAATCAGGTTCCAGCCGCCGGGGGACTGGGCCGGATAAACCGCGGTCTGACGATCGGCAATGGCTACTGCACCTTTGGGTACTTTCTGTCTGGGGGTGGCTAACCTGGGTGCGGCTATACGCTTATCTACCTCACCCAGATAGGCAAAGCCCGGGGCAAAGCCGATGGCATAGACGCGGTATTCGGTCTGCTGGTGAATCTCTATAACCTCGTCTACTGAGAGTTTGGCTCTGTCGGCCAGAGACTGCAGATCTGGGCCTGATTCGCTGCTGTAGTACACCGGTAGACTCACCAGGGCGCCAGTCTGGCTCTGCTGTTTGTCTGTGCCTAACTGCTGCAGAGCCTGACGAATCAGGCTGCGCACCTGAAAGTGATCGGTCAATGCTGGTTGATAGATCACCAGCAATGAGCCGTAGGAGGGCACCAGGTCAATTAACCCGTCGCTCAGTGACTGTTTGAGATGCTCTGCGGTCTGCGCAATCTGCGCGGCGATCTGTGCACTGGGTTTGTCGGCAAAATAGACAATCAGCGAATTTTCGCCTGCGATCGAAATGGGGAATTGCTGGGTCACTGTAATTTACTGGCTAATCAGTTGACGGATTTTTTCGATGGCATTGACGCCATCCATATTGTCACCATGGACACATAATGAGTCTGCCTGTAGCTCCAGCTGATGGCCGCTGATGGTGGTCACTGTACCCTGCTCCTGTAGCTGAACCACTTGCTCGAGCATTTTCTCTCTGCTGTGCACCGCGCCCTCTTTGGCTCTGGACAGCAGGGCACCATTGTCGTCGTAGCAGCGGTCGGCAAAGGCTTCGAATAGTACGTCAAGACCAAAAGCCTGAGCTTCCTGGCGATGAATTTCTGCATCTGGTGTGGCCTGCAACATAAAGGCCAGGGGCTGGTGGCACTCGGCAATAGCCTCCATAACGGCACTGCGAATATGGCCATCGGCCATCATATCGTTGTACAGGGCGCCATGGGGTTTCACATACTGCACCTCTATGCCCAGATTGGTGGCCATGCCGGTAAGTGCTGCTATCTGATATTGCAGCAGGGCGATAAGCTCTACCGGCGGTATTTTCATTGAGCGGCGGCCAAAGCCAGAGATATCCGGATAGCTGGGGTGGGCTCCCACCTGCACATTATTGCGCTTGGCGGCGAGCAGGGTTTTCTTGATAACCACTGGGTCACCGGCATGAAAACCGCAGGCGATATTGGCCTGGTCGATAAACGGCATAACCTGATCATCAAGGCCCATTTTCCAGGCGCCGAAGCTTTCACCGAGATCGCAGTTTAGTAGTAATGGCATGCTGTTTCCTTGGTCGTGGTTGTAATGCTCTCAGTCCTCTGCCAGCTCAGTGTTCTTGAGATCTGTCACCAGCATATAACCCGGACTGTGGGTAATACAAAACGGCGGCTTGGCATTTTCCAGAGCCACCTGGGGGGTTACACCACAGGCCCAGAACAATGGGTGCTCGTCCTCTTTGATGGTTACCTTGTCACCATAGTCCGGCTGGTTAATATCTGTAATACCAATTTCCGCTGGGTTGGCATAATGAATGGGCTCGCCATGCACCGAGGGGAAGCGGCCGCTTATATCCACAGCCTTTAGAGCTTCTTCCGGAGCAAAGGGGCGCATGCTGACTACCATTTGCCCGGCAAAGGGGCCGGCGGGGGTGCAGTCTATATTGGTTCTGTACATGGGCACATTGACCCCTTCGCTGATATTGCGCACATCCAGCCCTGCGGCCACCAGGGCCTCCTCGAAGGAGAATGAGCAGCCGAGCAAAAACACCACCAGATCATCGCGCCACAGGTCGGAGATATCAGTGACCTCGGCACTCAGTTTGCCCTGCTCAAAAACCCTGTAGCTGGGGATATCGGTGCGTATATCTATATCCTCACCCAGTTTGGCGATGCTGTATTCGCCGGGCTCGGAGACGGCAATCAGTGGGCAGGGTTTGGGGTTGTCCTGACAAAATTTTAGGAAGTCTGCGGCCCAATCGCTGGGCAGAATCACCATGTTGCACTGCACATAGCCTGGGCAACAGCCGGAGGTATTGCCCTGAAAGTCGCCACTGCGAATTTGCTGGCGCAGTTCCCGGGGCGGGATATTTTGTGCTTGCTGTGACATAACAATCCTCGTCGTGATCCTAGAGTCTAACAAAGCTGGCAGGCAAACTCACCAGCTGTAACCCAGAGGTGGTAGATGCTGAAACTGTAGGTCAGAGCCGCGCTAGCTAGCGCCAGCGCTCTGCCCAGGCATCCAGCACCCGCTGTGCATACCAGGTCTGGCCATAGCTACCATTGTAGCGGGCCAATGCCTCGGCAAGGCGGCCCTGCTCCAGATCGAGATAATATTTGAGAATGGTGCAGCCGTAGCGCAGGTTGGTCTGCAGATTGATCAGGTTGTCGTCGGGGCGACCGATCTCATTTTTCCAGAACGGCATAACCTGCATTATTCCCTGGGCACCGGCGCTGGACACCGCGTAGGGGTCGAAGCCGCTTTCAATCTCGATCAGTGCCAGGACTATTTCTGGTGCCAGACCGGCTCGGCTGGACTCACTGTGGATCAGGGTTAAAAGCTGCAGTCGCTGCTCTGGGTTGCTGATTAGCTTGGCCAGATGAAAGTCTTTGGCAGTCAGCCACACCTGGGCATCGTAATGGTTATCAAACCCCCGGGCGTCGGCGGCCGCCAGTTTAAGTTTGTTGATCAGGCCGGGGTCGGGCTCGGCGATGGCTGAGGTACAGAGGGTGACAGTAGCAAACAAAATAATCAGGCAGGCCAGGGCTCTGGCCCAGCACTGCCTGAATGCAAAGTTGGGAGTTGCGCTATATTTTGAGGTTTTCCGCAATAAAGTCATCCAGCTTATCCATAGCTATATGTTGGTTTTCCGTTTCGCGACGACTGCGATATTCCACCGTGCCATCTGCCAGACCGCGATCGCCAATCACTATGCGGTGAGGTATGCCGATCAGCTCTATATCGGCCAGCATGCCACCCAGTCGCGCCTTGGGCTCGTCCATAAATAACACTTCATAGCCAGCGTCGCTGAGTGTTTGGTAGAGATTCTCGCAGGCCTCTTTGACCTTATCGGACTTGTGCATATTGATGGGCACAATGGCCAGCTGGAAAGGGGCGATAGCGTCTGGCCAGATAATGCCATTGTCATCATGGTTCTGTTCAATAGCAGCGGCAACAATACGGCTAACACCAATACCGTAACAGCCCATGCTCATGGGCTGCTCTTTGCCATTTTCATCCAGCACTGTAGCTTTCATGGCCTCGGAGTATTTGGTGCCCAGTTGGAAGATATGGCCCACTTCAATACCGCGCTTTATTTCCAGTACACCTTTGCCATCTGGGCTTGGGTCACCGGCTACCACATTGCGAATATCTGCCACTGTAAAGTCGCCGCAGTCGCGCTCCCAGTTCACATTGGTTAGATGGTAACCGTCGCGATTGGCGCCACAGACAAAGTCTGTTAGCTGGGCGGCACTGTGATCTACCACCATGGGCATATTCAGATTTACTGGCCCCAGAGAGCCCGGTGCGCAGTTGAGGGCGGCTTTAATTTGCTCTTCGCTGGCAAAGGTAATTTCGCTGGCCAGTCCCAATGCATGCTGGGCTTTGACCTCGTTGAGCTCGTGGTCGCCGCGCAGCATCAGGCCGTAGAGCTGAGTTTGGCCCTCGTCGTCTTCGGCGCTGACAATCAGCGCTTTCAGCGTTTGGGTAGCCTGGGTATCCATAAACTGGCACAGCTCGGCGATGGTATGCACGCCAGGGGTAGCCAGCTCGGTTAGCTCCCCAGTGCCCAGGGTAGAGTTGGTCTCTGTGGCTACAGCTGCCGCTTTTTCAATATTGGCGGCATAGTCGCCCTCGCTGGAGAACACTATGGCGTCTTCGCCTGACTCCGCCAGCACATGAAACTCATGGGAGTGGCTGCCACCAATACTGCCGGTGTCGGCCAGCACGGCCCGAAAGACCAGCCCGGTGCGGGTGAAGATGGCGCTGTAGGTCTGGTACATCAGATCATAGGTCTGTTGCAGGGACTCGGCGTTGATATGGAAAGAATAGGCATCTTTCATACAAAACTCGCGGGTACGCATAACACCAAAACGGGGTCGGCGCTCGTCGCGGAATTTGGTTTGGATTTGGTAAAAATTAGCCGGCAGCTGTTTGTAGCTGCTGATTTCGTTGCGAATAATATCGGTGATGACCTCTTCATGGGTGGGGCCCAGGCAAAAATCTCGGTCGTGACGGTCTTTAATACGCAGCAGCTCCGGGCCAAACTGTCCCCAGCGACCAGACTCTTCCCACAGGTCTGCAGGCTGCACCACAGGCATCATCAGCTCAAGAGCGCCGGATCTGTCCATCTCCTGACGCACAATATTTTCGACTTTGCGAAATACCCGCAGACCCAGCGGCAGCCAGCTGTATAATCCGGCGGCAACTTTGCGAATCATGCCAGCACGCAGCATCAGCTGATGGCTTATAACCTCGGCATCGGCTGGAGATTCTTTTTTAGTGGTGATCAGGTATTGGCTGGCGCGCATAGTTTTCTTACACTTTATTGGCAATAGAAAAGCGCTATTTTACGGGGCGCAGCTGTCGCGGTACAGAGCAAAGGAGAGTAGATAGGCAAAATGTTTGAATTACATAAGCGATTGCAGGCTGACACTGCATTAATTGGTCAATTTCCGCTCTGTTTGGCGCTGTTAAGCAAAGATGCCAACTATCCCTGGGTGATTTTGGTGCCCCAGCGCGAGGGGGTGCAAGAGATTTATCAGCTTAATCAGTCAGATCGTCAGCAGCTTTTGCTGGAGTCCTGTGTGCTGGCTGAGGCTATGGAGGGGCTATTTAAGGGAGATAAACTCAATATAGCCACGATTGGCAATATGGTGCCTCAGCTGCATATGCACCATGTGGTGCGCACAGAGTCTGATGTTGCCTGGCCGGGCCCGGTGTGGGGAGCGGCAGAGGCTTCTAGTTACAGCGACCAGCTGTTGCAGCAGCGGCTGACTGATTTGCGCCTCAGTTTGGTGGGCCTTTTAGTCTGACCCTGATACCCCTGTCGCCTGCAGCAAAAAGCCCCATCAAATTGATGGGGCTTTTTGCTACTCTGGTGGCTGTGATTATTGCTGTTATTGCGCCATATCCTTGAGACCTTTGAGGGCATGAACCTTTACTGCGACTGAGGCTGGCTTGGCTTTAAATCTGGTCAGCTCTCCAGTAAATGGGTTGATCGCATTGCGCGCTTTTTTGGCAGGTCGTTTGACTGTGGTGATTTTAATTAGGCCGGCCAGCACAAACTCGCCCACCGCGCGTTTTTTTACATGCCGGGAGACCAGCGTCGCCAGTTCGTCGAGCACTGTGGTTACCTGTTTGCGATTTAAGCCGGAGTTAGTTGCCAGCTCATTGACTATTTCGGTTTTGCTGTAGCGCTGGCGTATTGCTGTGGCTTTGCGGGCTGATGCCTTGACTGGCTTCTTGGCGGTAAGTTTCTTTTTCGCTATAGGCTTTTTCTTGGCTAAGGGCTTTTTCTTCGCGACGGGCCTTTTTTTCGCTAAGGGCTTTTTCTTGGCTAAGGGCTTTTTCTTTGCTAAGGGCTTTTTCTTCGCGACAGCTTTTTTCTTGGCGGGAGATTTTTTGACAGGGCGTTTTTTTGTGGCGGCTTTTTTTGCCGTGACCTTTTTCTTTGCAGGGGCCTTTTTCTTCGCAGGGGTCTTTTTCTTTACTGGAACTTTCCGTTTTGCAGTACCTTTTTTGACAGCCATTGTAAATTCCTTTGTGATAATTGGTTATCCGATTAAAACCAACCCTGTGGTAGCTCAGGTACCGAAAACAGGGCCTCGACATTATTTATAGTTGCTGAATTGCGGTTGTGCCATGTATCCAGGCTTTTTTTACCCGGATTTTGGCTCTCGGCTGTTTAAACGGGGCTGATTAAGCATTCGCCTGATGGCATGGCTGATGTATAATGCTGCGCTTTTTAAATGCCAGACTTGTTTCTGCAGGCTTTTGACGAGGAAATTACCAACATGCCGATTTATGAGTATCGCTGTGACGACTGTGACCATCAGTTCGAGGCGCTGCAAAAAATGAGCGATGATGCTCTGACTGATTGCCCCAAGTGCAACCAGCCGGCTCTAAAGAAGCTGTTAACTGCTGGTGGCTTCCGCCTCAGTGGCAGCGGCTGGTATGAGACCGATTTTAAAAGTGGTAATAAAAAGAATATTAGCGGCGATCAAAAATCAGCCGATAGCAAGACGGCCTCTGCCGAATAACAGCAGAGAGCAAAAGCACACAACGTACTGTCGCCACAAGGCGCCATTAGATTAACCTGGGAATAAATGACTGATGTATCGAACAACCTATTGCGGACTAGTTAGAAGCGCACATATTGACGAAGAGATTACCATTTGCGGCTGGGTAGACCGTCGCCGCGATCATGGTGGTGTGATTTTTCTCGACCTGCGTGACCGCGAAGGCATTGTGCAGGTGGTGTTTGATCCGGATGCCGGAAAGTTTTTTGATCAGGCAGATAAGGTTCGTTCCGAATATGTTCTCAGGGTCACAGGCAAAGTCCGGGCGCGCAGTGAAGCCACGGTTAATGCCAATATGGGCACGGGTGAAATTGAAGTCTATGGCACCCATCTGGAAATTCTCAATGCTGCAGTGACGCCGCCTTTTCAGTTAGACGACCATGTTACCGTGGGCGAGGATGTGCGTCTCAAACATCGCTACATGGATCTGCGTCGCAGCGA
>JAYPYO010000028.1:0-26679 GCA_038135995.1 Porticoccaceae bacterium | reverse complement strand
GTATTAATCCGTCAGTGTAATTTATTTTGTTGCATCAATCCTTTAACTTACCACCTAGCATTGACTCCTTGGCATGAAGCTTTGACAGGGACTTTACTGGTAAAAATACACAGACCTACACTGCTGTAAGAAAGGATACACTGAAAACAGGAAGTTTTAGAGCAAAGTTGACAGGGAGTTAACTCCAGGGAAAGCCGCTCGCTCAGTTGTTAAATTTCGTTTGCTACCAGTTGTGCGGTATAGACGACTTGGAAGTCGTGCGCCACGGATTGGCGCGGGTCAATCTTTAAAGCAGAGCATATTGGATACAGGTTTCCCCCTGTTAGTAGTGAAAAGAGCTAATTTGGCCCCTGGGTTGAGAGACCTAGGGGTTTTTCATTTGGTGCCTGCTTTTTACCCAATTTTTACCCAATTTTTACCCACTTTTGCTTCCCACTTTTGCTTCCAGCCTATGTGGCCAATCTTTGTTGTTATTGGTAACCCACAGTGATAATTACTTTTACTCCCAGAGCGTTAAGTCATAGACTGTCGCAAAGCATCAGTCAGAGACCCCATGCCTAAAAAAACTAAACAAGCAGATCCCTATGCGACCAGAGAGGCGGCCAAATACGACCGACCCATTCCCAGTCGCGAATTTATACTCGATTACCTCCGCGAAAGTGTAGGCCCACTTACCCACGAAGAAATCTGTGCTGCATTAAATCTTGCTGATGATGAGCAGGTTGAGGCTATGCGTCGCCGCTTGCGAGCCATGGAGCGAGACGGTCAGGTGGCCCGCAATCGACGTGGCGGTTACGGGACCCTGGACAAACTCAACCTGGTAAAAGGCAGGGTGATTGGCCACCCTGAGGGCTATGGCTTTGTCTCGCCGGTACAGGGTGATGGCGAGGATATTTATCTGTCCAGTGCGCAAATGCGCCGAGTCTTTGATGGCGACATAGTGCTGGTAAGGATTGCTGGCTGGGATCGTCGTGGGCGCCCAGATGGCAGTTTGGTGGATGTGGTAGAGCGCAAAACAACCCAGCTGGTAGGTCGCTACTTTCGCGAAAGTGGTATCAGTTTTGTTCGCCCGGACAATCCTCGTATCAGCCAGGATATTCTTATCCCGGGCGATAAATCTCTTAACGCCGATCCAGGCCAGATAGTGGTGGTCAATATAGTTGAGCCACCGTCCAGAAACAGCTTGCCAGTTGGTCATATTGGTGAGGTCTTGGGTGAGCATCTGGATCCGGGTCTGGAAATCGATATGTCGATCCGCAATTACGGCATTCCTTATCTGTGGAATGACGAGGTACTTGCAGAGACCGCTGCTATTCCAGATGAGGTGCAGGATAAACAGTGGCGGGTGGATTTAAGAGATACCCCCCTGATTACTATTGATGGCGAAGACGCACGAGATTTTGATGATGCGGTCTTCTGTCAGCCTAAACCTCGTGGTGGTTGGACATTAATTGTTGCCATTGCCGACGTTTCTCATTATGTGACAGTTGGCTCCGCTCTGGACAAAGAGGCGTTTGAGCGCGGCAACTCAGTGTATTTTCCCAACCACGTGGTACCCATGCTTCCCGAGAAGCTATCCAATGGACTGTGCTCGTTAAATCCGGCAGAAGATCGCCTGTGCATGGTCTGTGAGATGCAGATAAGCGCTGAGGGTGAGATTGGCCGCTACCAGTTTTACGAGGCGGTAATGCACTCTCATGCACGTATGACCTACACCCAGGTAGCTCATATTCTGGCTGAAAAAGACCGGGACAATACCTCGGGAATACGCAAGCAGTTTGCCGCCATATTGCCGCAAGTTGATGCACTCCATGACCTCTATCTGGTACTTCATCGCCGTCGAGCAAAACGCGGGGCCATCGATTTTGATAGCCAGGAAACCAGAATCCTCTTCGATAGCCAGCGCAAAATAAGCCAGATTATTCCCGTGGATCGCACCGAGGCTCACAGGTTAATTGAGGAGTGCATGCTGTGCGCCAATGTCTGTTCGGCGCAGTTTTTAGATAAGGTTAAGATCCCAGCGCTGTATCGGGTGCATGAGGGCCCCAGTGATGAGCGCCTGGCCTCGGTGCGGGATTTTCTTGGCGAACTGGGTATTGGCCTGGGTGGTGGTGATGATCCTCAGCCAGAGGACTATCAGCGCGTGCTGAAATCGGTAAAAGGCCGTGATGATGCCGCGGTTATCCAATCGGTGATGTTGCGGTCTATGAGTCAGGCTATGTACCAGCCCGAGAATTTCGGCCATTTTGGGCTGGCCTTTGACGCCTATACCCACTTTACCTCGCCTATTCGTCGCTATGCTGACTTGCTGGTGCACCGCGCTATTCGCAGCCTGATTCGCAGCAACAAAAAGCTCTCTGCTGTGCAGCGTGTGCCTGGTGCGGGCGTTCTTGATCAGCAGAGTATCTATCCCTATGAGCTCGGTCGTCTGGCTGAGACTGGCGAGCATCTGTCAGTAACTGAAAGGCGCGCTGACGAGGCCACCAGAGATGTGGTGAATTGGCTTAAATGCGAATATTTAATGGACCGGGTAGGCGAGGAGTACTCAGGTGTGGTCAGTGCAGTCACAGGCTTTGGTCTCTTTGTGATGCTCGATGATCTCTATGTCGAGGGTTTGATCCATGTCACCGGGTTGCCCAAAGACTACTATTACCACGAGGCTTCTCATCATCGTATGGTGGGTGAGCGCACTGGGCGAATTTTCCGTTTGGGGCAAAAACTCAAGGTGAGGTTGACGCGAGTTAATTTGGAAGAGCGCAAAATTGATTTTGAATTAGTCGAGTCTCCTAAAACTGAGACCAGTGGACGCAGTGCGGGAGTAAAATCCGGGAAAAAGACCAGAGTATCGCCAAAAGCGGCAGCCATGGCAGAAGAGCATGAGAAAAAGCGTAAAAGCCGCGGTAAGAAGAAAACCAACGCCGCTGGCAAAGGAAAAACTGCCGCCGGCAGAGGCAAGGCCGGTGCTGCCAAAAGGAAAACCAGCGCCAAACGCCGCAAATCTACTGTTGCAAAGGGTTCAGGTGGGAAAAGCAGCAAAAAGCGCCGCAGTTAACTAGGTTCACAAGACTGGGCTGGCGCTCGGTTTAGCCCGGTCCCAGCTGGCACTTAGCCCAGGTGCTTGGGCAGTATGCGGTTTACCACTTCAGCAATGTAGCTTAGAAACAATGTGCCCATGCTGCTTTTATAGAAGTTTGGATCAGCATTGCCTATGGCCAAAATTCCGTAGAGGTTGTTGTAGCGCAGAGGTACTGCAGCTACAGAGCCTACTTGCAAGCCTTTCTCTCCAAACAGGAAAGTCATCTCTTCCTCTCGCAATGCACCGCATACCGCGCGATTAGAGCCAATTAATGTGTTCACCTGTTCGTTGGCCTTTTCAATGCTGGCCACACGCGCCATGGTGCGCGGCAATGACTTCTCGTCACCCAATAGAGTCAGACTATAAAAATCAATTTCAAAATCTTTACCCAAACTGTCATAAATGGTTTCGACCATGGCTGGCAGATTTTTGGCCTCCAGCAGGTTAAGCACCAGACGTTTGGTCTTTTCAAACAGCAGGTCATTGTCATGAGCGGTAGCCAGCATATTGTCCAGACGATTGCGCATCTCTTTATTGCGGTCGCGCATCACTCCCACCTGACGTTCCACAAGAGAGACTGCGTTGCCGCTATTATGAGGCAGGCTCAGGCTCTCGAGAATATCCGGATTATCGTCCAAAAACCTTGGGTTATCGCGCAGAAACTCGCGCACCATGTCCTCTGTAGAATCAACCTGTTGTTCTTCACTCATATTCGTATTCGTCCGTGGAAAACACTGGCCGCAGCGCCAGTCATTAATAGAGGCTCGGTTTCACCCTGCCAATCGATTGTCAGATCACCGCCTGTGAGATGCACGGTTACTGGAGAGTCTACCAGTTCCTGCTGCAGGGCTGCCACTGCGGCGGCACAGGCGCCGGAGCCACAGGCCTGAGTTTCACCCACGCCTCGCTCGAAGACACGCAGCTTAATGTGATTGCGATCAACAATCTGCATAAAGCCCACATTGACCCGGTTGGGAAATCTCTCGTGGGCTTCTAACTGGGCTCCGAGACTGGCTACTGGTGCAGTTTCAATATCATCTACGCTAAGTACCGCATGAGGGTTGCCCATTGAGACTGCGGCTATTTTATGACTGGTGCCGTCCACATCAACTGAATAGAGCTGTGCCCGCTGCTCGGTCACAAAGGGAATCTCTGCCGGCTCTAATTCCGGGACTCCCATATCCACCTTGACCAGATTATTCTCAGTAAGCTCCAGGTCCATAACTCGATTCATGGTTTTGACCCGAATGGGGTTTTTACCTGTGAGCTGGCGGTCAGAAACATAGCGTGCCAGGCAGCGCGCTCCATTGCCACATTGCTCAACTTCATCGCCGCTCTGGTTAAAGATGCGGTAGTTAAAGTCTATATCCGGCTGCGACGGTGGCTCTATCACCAGCACCTGATCACAGCCAACGCCCAGGGTGCGATTAGCTAGTCTTCTGACCATAGAGGCAGATACCCGAACATTCTGGGTTACCGCATCAATCACTACAAAGTCATTGCCCAGGCCATGCATTTTGGTAAATTTCATCTGCATGCTATTGGCCCTGACCGGTCTCTGGCAGCAACTGTTCGCCGCGCACCAGATCAGCAATAGTTTCACGGGCACGCACCAGATAGATCAGATTATTGTCCACCATAACCTCTGGTACTCTAGGCCTGCTGTTGTAATTAGAGCTCATTACAAAACCATAGGAGCCAGCGGAAAACAGGCACAGATTATCCCCCTGGCTAATAGCCAGAGAGCGGTCTTTACCGAGAAAGTCGCCAGTCTCACAGACCGGGCCCACAATATCGTAGAGGGCTGCTGGTGCGGAGCTGTGGGTGCTGGTTGGCTGAATATCCATCCAGGCCTCGTACAGCGCTGGACGCAACATATCATTCATCGCAGCATCCACAATGGCGAAATTTTTCTCGCCATTACTTTTGATAAATTCGACTTTCATCAGTAGAACACCGGCATTGGCTGTTATGGAGCGGCCAGGCTCCATCACCAGTGTCTCAGCGCGGCCGGCCATACGCGGCAGCAGCTCAGACATATAGTCTGCCACTGAGGGGGTGCTCTCATTCTCATAGGGAACACCCAGGCCACCGCCTATATCTATGTGCTGCAGATGGATATCCAGCGTTTGCAGATGGTCTACAAGGGTCAGCAGGCGATCCATTGCGTCAATAAATGGCCTGATCTCGGTGATCTGTGAGCCAATATGGCAGTCCACACCGACCACGGAAATATTATCCATACCGACAGCGCGCTGATAGATCTGTGGGGCCAGATTAATATCTATGCCAAATTTATTCTCTTTTAACCCGGTCGAAATATAGGGGTGGGTTTTGGCATCCACATCTGGGTTTACTCGCAGGGAGATCGAAGCTGTTTGATTCTGTTCGGCAGCAGTGGCATTGAGCAGGTCCAGTTCGGCCTCAGATTCCACATTAAAACAGTGAATACCCACTTCCAGTGCACGCCGCATTTCCGCTGCATTTTTGGCAACGCCAGAAAAGACAATCTTGCTAGGGTCGCCGCCAGCCAACAGCACTCGCTCCAGTTCCCCCACAGACACAATATCGAAACCGGCGCCAATATTGGCCAGGGTCTGCAGTACAGCGAGATTAGAGTTGGACTTAACCGCGTAGCAAATCAGATGGCTCTGATCGCCCAGTGCATTTTGATAGGCGAGAAAATTTTGCTTCAGAGCATCTTTACTGTAGACAAAGCAGGGCGTACCAAAATGATCGGCAATATCGTCCAGAGCCACGTTCTCTAGATGTAGTCTCTGATTTTGATAGTAAGCTGTATTGTGCATTGCGCCTTAAGACTCTGTAGTTTCTGGGTTGAGGTTAGTGTCTGCATCCTGCGGAAGATAGAGCGGCCCAGTGTTGCCACAGCCATTTAGGCAGCTGAGCATCAGCAGGGTACCAAAAAGTGCAGAAAGTCGATGAAGCATAGGGACTACCAGTGAAAAACCTTAATTATAGCGGTACTGGCAGATCACAACCAAACAATTATACTGCACAGCTACCATTGAGAAGCCTGAACATGAACGAAGCCGAATTTAACCAAATTGTCGATGACCTTATGTTTTCTATAGAAGAGAGCATTGATGACAGCGGCGCTGATATTGATTACGAAAACAGCGCCGGCATGCTGACTATTACCTGTGAGGCCAATAGCTCGCAGATTATCCTCTCTCGCCAGCCGGCCATGGGGGAAATCTGGTTGGCCGCTCGCTCGGGCGGATTCCACTTTAAGTTGTTGGATCTGGACACAGAGCAGCGCTGGTGCAATACCCAGACCAGCGAGCTGTTGTCAGCTATGCTGACAGATGCCTGTCTAGCCCAGTCTGGGGAAGCGGTTAGTTTCGATTTTTGACTACAGTCAGGGCTCTCTGCGCTGCAGCCCTTACCTGCTGTGGCGCTGTGCCACCAACATGATTGCGCGCAGCTACTGAGCCTTGCAGACTGAGCACATTGAAGACATCTTCTTCAATCTGATCAGAGAACTGCTGTAACTCTGCCAGGCTCATTTCCGAGAGGTCTTTGTCCTGGTCAACCCCATAGGCCACAGATTTGCCGACGATTTCATGGGAATCGCGGAATGGGATACCTTTGCCCACCAGATAGTCTGCCAGATCGGTTGCTGTGGAAAAGCCTCTGCGCGCCGCCTCAAACATGGATTCCTTATTGGCCTCAATGGCAGGGATCATATCGGCAAAGGCACGCAGACAGTCAACCACTGTATCTACTGCGTCAAACAGGGGTTCCTTATCCTCCTGATTGTCCTTGTTGTAGGCCAGTGGCTGAGACTTCATTAGGGTCAGTAGGGCTATTAGGTGGCCATTGACGCGCCCGGTTTTACCGCGTACCAGTTCTGGCACATCGGGATTTTTCTTCTGGGGCATAATCGACGACCCAGTGCAGAAGCGGTCGGGTAGATTGATAAACTGGAACTGGGCAGATGTCCACAGCACCAGCTCTTCTGACATACGTGACATATGAGTCATTAGCATACTGGCAAAGGCGCAGAACTCTATGGCGAAGTCGCGATCGCTGACCGAATCCAGAGAATTCTCAGTGGGCTTGTCAAAATTAAGCTGCGCGGCGGTAAACTCGCGATTGATCGGGTAGGTGGTTCCCGCCAGGGCAGCAGCTCCAAGGGGGCTCTGATTTAAACGCTTGCGACAGTCCAGCAGGCGGCCAAAATCTCTCTCCAGCATCTCATTCCAGGCCAGCAGGTGATGACCGAAAGTCACTGGTTGAGCCGTCTGCAAATGGGTGAATCCCGGCATAATAGTTTCAGATTCGGAGGCTGCCAGCTCAATAATTCCCTGCTGTAGCTTGGCAAATAGGGGCTGGATCAGATCGATCTGGTCTCTTAGCCAGAGGCGAATATCTGTAGCCACCTGATCATTTCTGGAGCGGCCAGTATGCAACTTTTTGCCGACCGTACCTATGCGATCGGTCAGCGCCGCTTCGATATTCATATGCACATCTTCAAGCGCAACAGACCAGTCAAAGCTGCCAGCGGCTATTTCTGCCGCTATCTGTTGCAGGCCATCACTGATTAAATTCAGCTCATCAGCACTGAGAACGCCAGCCTGCTCGAGCATTCTGGCGTGGGCAATCGAGCCCTGAATATCCTGTTGAGCCAGTCGCTGATCGAAATTAACCGAGGCGGTAAAACGGGCGACAAAGGCATCGACCGGCTCGTTAAAGCGGCCACCCCAGGATTGATTGGTTGCTTGATTATCGTCTTTCTCAGACTTCGGATTCTCAGACTTGCTCATTGACCAGCATGCTCTATAGTTAAATGCGACGGGAATTATAGCTAATCGCGGCGTCTAAATGGCAATAATTCTTATCCATGGTAACTCTAATATAGCCACTCGGCTCAATCCCAAGGAGGGATACTATGATCAAGGTATTGATCGTTGATGATGAGTTGTTAATGGGCGGCGCTGCCCAAAGGTTGTTAACGACAATGACTAATATCCGGGTTGTAGGTGTTGCTGATTGCGGCAATGCTGCAGTCAGGCTTCTCGCCAAACATAAGCCCGATATTCTGCTAATAAAATTACCACTGTCTGAACAAAGCCAAATTTACATAGATCAGCTGCAAAAAAAACTTGAAGCCTGTCCTGTAGTGGTCTATTTCCCGCCCTGTGTTGGTTTCGACCCTCTGCCAAGGGTTCTGAGCCAACAGTCTCAAGTTAACATCAGACCGGTGAGCCTCGATGACTTTGCGACTGCAGTACTAAAAGCCAGTAAAGAGGTTCTAGAGCGCCAGCGAGAAAACCGCGCTGAACCCCGAACCCATCTATTTGTGTACAGCTATCTGGGCATAGATAAAATCCCTGTTAATAGGATTCTATTATTGCAGGCGGATCAAAAATACGTCAGGGCCCATATGTCAGATTCTGTAGTTACCCTCAATGATAGTCTGGTGGCTCTTGAAGACGAGTTCAGGCAGCTGTTTGTGCGAATCCACCGCAATGCGCTGGTAGCCATAGATGCCATTGAGGGATTGATAAAAGTCGATAATCGCATTGCTGTGAAGATCAAAAATCTGGCTGAACAGCCCACAGTAAGTCGACGCAGGGCATCTTATTTACGTCAATTATTACCGCTTCTCTGACAACGGGCTGCAAATCGTCGATAATGACGCATTAATTACTACGCAGGGTTGTACCTTGACTAAGAAAGTTCGTATTGCGACAAGAAAAAGCCCCCTGGCCCTATGGCAGGCCGAATATGTAAAGGCCCGGCTGCAGCAGCATAATCCCGGTTTGCAGGTTGAGTTAGTTGCCATGAGCACTAGAGGAGACAAGCTGTTGGATACCCCTCTGGCAAAGGTCGGCGGCAAAGGGTTATTTGTAAAAGAGCTCGAGTTAGCCATGCTGGAGGGCCGAGCAGATATTGCCGTGCACTCGATGAAAGATGTGCCCATGGAGTTCCCTGATGGCCTTGAATTGGCGGTGATTTGCGAGCGTGAAGATCCGCTGGATGCCTTTGTTTCCAATCATTACCAAAATCTCCAGGAGCTACCTGATGGCGCCGTAGTGGGTACCTCCAGCCTGCGCCGTCAATGTCAGGTGCGGGCAAATTTCCCCAATCTTGAGATCAGAGAGTTGCGCGGCAATGTAAATACCAGACTGGGCAAACTGGATGCTGGTGAATACGACGCCATTATCCTCGCCAGTGCCGGCCTAATCCGCCTGCAAATGGCTGATCGTATTGCCAGCAAGCTCGACTCCGAGCTGTCGCTGCCCGCGGGCGGCCAGGGTGCCGTAGGTATTGAGTGCCGGGTTGATGACCAGGATATCCAGGAGCTTCTGGCATCCTTGCACCATCGCGATACAGCTAGCTGTGTGTTAGCTGAACGAGCGGTTAATCGTCATTTGCAAGGTGGTTGTCAGGTACCTATTGCCTGCTTTGCCGAGCTCGATAGCGACGGACAAACCCTTGCCTTGCGGGGCCTGGTTGGCAGTGTTGATGGTACCACTATTTTGCGTGCCAATCTTCAGGGTGCCCGTGACAGCGCAGAGCAGTTGGGCATTCAACTGGCTGAGCAGCTGCTGGCTGACGGCGCTGGAGATATTTTGGCCGAGGTCTATGAGCACTAGTTTTGGCGTTGGCAAACCGGTCTTGGTGGTGCGCCCTCTGCGCCAGCAGGATGCCTTTTTGCGGCTGCTGGATCAGGCAGCTATAGATTACCAATACCGGGCGATTATGCGTATTGAGCCCATTGCAGAGACTGAGGCAGAGGCCGAGTTAATTAAGAATGCAGTGCTTAGGTTTGCTGAGTTTGACTACGCTATTTTTATTAGTGCCAATGCGGCAGAGTTGGGTATTAAGTGGCTCGATCAGTACTGGCCCATGTTGCCTGCCGATCAGCAAATTTTTGCTGTGGGTCAGCAGACTGAGTCGATTCTCAGTGCCTATGGTTGCACAGTTTCCTCACCCCGCAAGCAACAGAATACCGAGGGTTTGCTGCAGGAAATAACAGCATTGCAGCAGCTGCAGAATAAATCTGTGATTATCTTTCGCGGTGGTGGTGGGCGTACCACCTTGGCTGAGACATTGCAGAGTCGGGGCGCGACAGTGACCTACTGCGAGCTGTACAGGCGCGTTTTAATACAGGACAGTCTGGCCGATGCCCGTGCTTTGCTGCCGGATTGTGGCTGTCTAGTCGCCCACAGTGGAGAGCTTATTCAGGCCATGGGCCCGGCAGTTGCCGAAACTGCCAATATCCCAGTGGTAGTACCCAGTGATCGAGTGGCTGAGATATCCGGCAAGCTGGGCTATAGTAATGTTTTGGTAGCCAATAATGCCCTGCCTGACTCTATGTTTGAAATGGTCAAAACCGTACTTAGATAGCCTATTTTTTAAGTCAGGATAATAATAAGCTATACATTGGCGATCAGTTAAACAGTAATAGAGGGAATGCAGTGACTGAAGATAGTATACCGGCAGCAGACCAGGCCACTGAAAAGAAGCAGCCTGAGTCTGATAACGCGCCTGGACTCAATGGTAAGTCCAAGCCCTCAGAAAAACCCACTGGCGCCGCCTCAAGTATTCTCCGCACGCTAAAAATTATCCTCGCGTTGGGTTTAATCGTTGCGCTGCTTGCGGCCAGCTGGATGGGCTGGACCCTGTGGCAAACCTGGGCTCTGGAGGCTGACAAATCTGATAGACAGCTGAGTGGCATGCAGGATGCCATCGATAGTATTCAACAACAGGCCAGATTGGATCAGGAGCGCCAATTGCTGGAGTCTCAGCAGTTGCAGCAGGCTGTGACCGATTTGCAGTTGCGCTCTAATACCCAGGGGCGGCGCCTTGCTGAGTTAGGTTCAACCACTCGCAGTGACTGGCTGCTGGCCGAGGCAGTGTATTTGACCAGGTTGGCCAATCAGCGTCTGCAAACTGAGCGCAGCACTGCAAACTCTCTGGCACTGCTCAGCAATGTGGATTTGATATTGCAGGAGCTTGACGATCCAGATCTTACGCCGGCGCGCAGTGCTCTGGCCAAAGATATCACTGCATTGCGGTTAGCTGGAGAGGTGGATGTTGAGGGTATTTATCTGGAGCTCAGCTCTCTGATCTACAGCATAGACCAGCTAAGCATACTCAGCCTGCCAGCTCAGCCGCAGGCGGGGGAGCAGTCCAGCGCTCAGAATGCTGAGGCAAGCCTCAGCCCCCAATCTGTGCTGGCCGGGTTTAGCCAAAAAGTGGCGCAGTTAATTAGAGTGAGACAGCGCAGCCAACCTATAGAGCCCATGCTGCAACCTGAGGAAGCGACCCTTGTCAGACACAATATCCGCCTGATGTTAGAGCAGGCACAGAGCGCCCTGCTGCGGGAGCAGCAGGTGATTTATAGCCAGAGCATTAGTAAGGCACAGTCTTGGTTGGCGCAGCATTTTCAGCTCAACCCCAGTGCTCAGGTGCTTTCGGGGCGGCTCTCTGAATTGGCCAAGGCACAGGTGGTACAGCAATTACCCGAAATTAATACCTCCCTTGAAGCTATAGAGACCGCCGTTTTTATGCGTCAGAGTCGCCTGGTAGATGAAGCTCAGTTGGAGAATCAGAAGTGAGAAAGCTGCTGGTTACCTCAGTGCTGGCGCTGTTGGCTGGCGCCACTATCATAGGGCTGCTGCAACAGGGCAGTGGCTATGTGTTGATTAGTCTGGGTGATATAAGCATAGAAATGAGCGCGTTGGTTGCTGCCACTATCTATTTGGTGCTGACTGGATTTTTACTTTGGTTGCTGTTGGCGATTAGATGGCTCACCTCGGCGGGAGGCATTCGTCTGTGGTGGAATAGTCGTCGCAGGGCCAAGCACCGCAGCAAGACGGCTGAGGGCCTGTTGCTCTATGCAGATCAGGACTGGCAGAAGGCCAGCCTGCTTCTGTCTCAGTCTGCAGACCGATCGACAATGCCGGTGGTTAATCTATTGTTTGCCGCACGGGCGGCCGCAGATAACAATGAGCCCAACCAGGCGCGTCAACTGTTGCAGCGATTAAAAATGACTCACCCCAAATCGCGCCTGCTAGCGGACAAATTATTGGCAGAACTACTAATTGGCGACGAGAAACTCGACGAAGCTGCGACAGTGCTCGAGTCATTGCATCGGGAAAATCCCAGCGACAGAGGCATTTTGCGCCTCTTAGTGGATACCTATTTCTTGCTCGGTCACTGGCAACAGGCCCAGAAGCTGCTGGGTGATATTAAGCATTATGAGGCGATGAGCAAACGCGCCATTCAGCTGTTGGAATTAGATATTTACAGCAGCCTGCTGGAGGAGTTTGTCGCTGATCCGGAATTTACCGAGCAGGAGCAGCAGAGTCAGCTGGCTGAACTCTGGGAAATGCTGCCCAAGTCACTGCGCAAGGAGTCAGAGATAATTGTCCAGTATGCAGATGCTCTGGTAAGAGTTAATGCAAAAGACCGGCTGCAACCACTATTAACCAAGGCTCTAAATAATGACTGGCACCCGGATCTTATTGACCGCTTTGGTGAAGTACAGACATCAAAACCTGAAAAACAGTTGGCCACTGCTGAGAAATGGTTGTCCAGCCATGCTGAGGATGCCAGTCTGTTGCTGGCATTGGGGCGCATCTGTCGACGACTGGATTTGCTCGGCAAGGCCCGGGACTACTTAACCAGTGCGCTGGCGTTTGATGCCAGCCCCGAGCATTATCTTGAGTTAGCCGAGGTGCTAACAGCTATGGGTGATCATAAAGCCAGTGCCAAAATCTATCGTCAGGGGTTGCAGGCTGGCTTTTCAGTAGAGGATTAGGCAGATTTTCTAGATGCGCTTCTTTTTAAGATCTTGAATCAAAAACCTGGCGGGATGCATGGCCAGGCGTAAATCCGGCTCTATTAGAGCCTCTTCCCCAGCAATTTCCCTGGCCAGAATTTCAGCGGTCAGCGGCGCATAGCCGGTTCCCCTGGAGCCCATGCCGCAGTGGATAAACAGATTGGGCAGATAGCTGCCTAAATCAGCTATATCAGCCCGTGCATCCTTGCGCAGTGGCGCATAATCTTCCAGCAGCTTTGGCACATCGGGCACTTGGCCCACAATAGGCAAATAGTCTCTGGTGGTGCAGCGATAGTTGGCGCGGCCACACAGGCGACTCAGGTTCTGGGGTCCCAGTGCCTCTGCCAACCCTAGATCGGTGGCGGCCATTTGCTCCAGGTTGGCCTGATGATCAGCTTCGCGCACCTGGGTGGTAAACAGCCCCTTGTTGTAAGTTGCACCGCAGCTGTGCGACCCCTGGTGTTGCGGCGTTATATAGCCCTCACCGCAGATTACGGTTTTAAGTGCGCCTATACTGTGATTGCTGGGTATGTCGGTAATTTGCCCGCGCAGCTGAGTGAGCGGCAAAAAACTGCTCTGTTTCAGTGCCAGACAATCATAGGCATTGGCAATAATCAGGGTCTCGCTGCTCAGACTGCCAGTCGCCTGTGAGAGATCCTGGTCACTGCAGCTTAAATGCCACTGGCCATCGGCATGCCTGATACTTTGGATATCTGCCTTGATAAGAGGTATCTGATGTTGCGCCAGCAGTTGCCGACAAATCGCCTGGGGTTGCAGCCAGCCAAGGCTTGGAAAATACAGAGCCAAATCAGCCTGCAGATCTATACCGGCGATTTCACTGAGTTCAGCATTGCCGCAGAGCTTGACCAGATCAGGTTGATTGGCAAAGCGTTCGGCTATAAGCCTAAAGTCGGCCGCAGCCTTGGTATGTTCCGGCAGCACCAGCACACCAGTCTGTTCCCCCAGCCCCTGTTGCCAAAAAGACTGATAGTACTGGCTGGCAAATTTTATAGCCGCCAGATTAACTCGCGGCAGGGCCTGATCTCGAGGTGATAGTTTTGGGTAGATAATCGCCTGATTATTGCCCGAGCCACCGCAGCCGGCCAACTCATAGCGATCTATGACCCTAACCTTAAATCCGCGTCTGGTCAGCGCCACTGCAGCAGTGCAGCCGGCAATGCCAGCGCCGAGCACAGCAATTTCTTGTGAGCGTCGCGCAGCCGCAGATTTATCCAGGTGCCAGGGTTGACTGGGGTGCCTTTTGCGGCGGCCGCTGCTGCTCATGCTAGGCGAGCCCAAACTCCCTGAGGATTTGCTGTGACCATTTAGCAATATAGTTATCACTGAGCTCAAACTGATTTTCGTCGTCCAGTGGCAGGCCGACAAAAAACTGGCCATCTTCGGTGAGGGCCTTGGACTGTTCAAAACTGTAGCCCTGATTAGGCCAGGCGCCAACAGTGCTGGCGCCCAGGTTGACTATTTTAACCCACAGATAACCAAGAGCATCCTGAAACCATTCCGGATAACCAATCTGGTCGCCGAGACCATAGATGGCCACCTGCTTGCCGGTAAAGTCCAGACTGTCTATAGCTTCCCAGTTGGACTCCCAGTCCTCTTGCAGCTCGCCATAATCCCAGGTGGGTATGCCCAGCACCAGATACTGGTATTCAGACATTAATTCAATGGAGTCCGAGGCTATATTGTGCAGACTGACTAACTCTGTACCACAGAGCCCATTGATAGCCTCGGCTATTTTCTCAGCTGCCATCTCGGTGTAGCAGGTTGAGCTGCCATAAAATAATCCAATTTTGGTGCTCATGGGTTGTCCTGTACTTGAAGGCTGCCGGCAAAATCCAGCTGGCGCCAGGCTTCATAGGCGACAATAGATACTGTATTAGACAGGTTAAGGCTGCGACTAGCGGGCTGCATAGGGAGACGCAAAACATGCTCAACACCAATCTCTGTGCGCACATCTTCTGGTAGCCCTCGGGTTTCCGGGCCAAATAACAGGCTATCACCCGCCTGATACTGCACCCTGGAATAGCATTTTGAGCCCTTGGTGCTCAACCCATAGACCCGGGTCGATCCCATCGCCTGCAAATAGGCCGGCCAGCTGCCATGGACCTGCAGCGACTGAAATTCGCGGTAGTCCAATCCGGCGCGGCGTAGCTTTTTGTCATCCAAATCAAAACCCAGGGGCTCTATCAGATGCAGACAAAATCCGGTGTTGGCGCAGAGGCGAATAATATTGCCTGTATTGGGAGGAATTTCAGGCTGGTAGAGCACTATGTTAAGCATAATTTTTTGTTTGCACGTCGAGACCTGTATTATCACATTAATTGATAGCTCTGATATAGATGGAGCGGCAGTATTCTCTGGGCTATTTTCTAATAATTATCAGTATAAACGAGGTAAAAATATGAACTCATTGGTCAACACAGCAATACTTATAGGCACCTTGATTGCCTTTTCAGTGCAGGTAAGTGCCGAGCGCAGTGCGGGCAATATGGCCAGAGATCAGTACCGTCACCCCGTCGAGACTCTGGAATTCTTTGGTATTACCAAGGATATGGCTGTTGTTGAGATAAGCCCTGGTGGCGGTTGGTATACCGAGGTGTTGGCGGGACAGCTCAGTGGAACCCTGTATGCGGCCCATGCAAATCCGCAGAGTAAAAGTGCCTATTACCGAAAATCTCTCAGCAGATTTAAGGATAAGCTGGCTGCCAATCCCGAGTTTTACAGCAATGTTGAGCTACATGTTTTTGATGCCGGAGCCCAGTTGCTCACCACTGCAGACAATAGTGCCGATGCGGTTGTCACCTTTAGAAATGTCCACAACTGGATGAATTCAAACAGTGAGGGAGCTGCATTTGAGTTGTTTTTTAAAACTCTAAAACCCGGGGCTGTGCTTGGAGTAGTGGAGCACAGGGCCAAGCCTGGAACTAGCCGCAAAACCATGATCGACAGCGGCTATGTCACCCAGAATTATGTGATCGAGATTGCCCAGCAAGCTGGCTTTGTGCTCGAGGCCAGCTCTGAAATCAATGCCAATCCAGCGGATACCGCCGATCACCCCAAAGGTGTTTGGACTCTGTTGCCAAATCTGGCTCTGGGCGATGTGGACCGCGAGCGGTATCAGGCTATTGGAGAGAGTGACCGTATGACTCTGCGCTTTAGGAAACCCGCCCAGTGATAGAAATTCCGGTCGACAGACTTAGTGCTGAGATTCTCACTGCCATTATTGAGGAGTTTATTCTTCGTGAGGGCACAGATTACGGTGCCCAGGAAGCCGGCATGGACAATAAAATTGCCCAGGTACAGCGCCAGTTAGCGCGTGGTGATGTGCTGATAACCTTCGATCCGGCCACAGAAAACTGCACTCTGTTGACCAGACATCAATTTAATCGCTATAGCGCTGAGACTTCTGAGCAGCAGAGTCAAAGCCATGGTTCTCAGGCTAATGCAGCCGCCTACGAAGACTATTCTCAGGATATAGGTAACAGCATTGACTAGGTCTCTAACCGACAGTGCCAGCCTCGAGGCTGCGGCGTTACTGGCTCCCTGGCAGCAACAGTTAGATGAGGCCACGCAGATATTGGTGGCTCTCAGCGGTGGTCTGGATTCAACCGTTCTGCTCCATCTGCTGGCTACCCTGGTGCCCGCAGAGCGGCTCTGTGCCGTGCATATTCACCATGGCCTGTCGCCTAATGCAGATGATTGGCAGGCCAGCGCAGAAGATTACTGTAGGTCTCTGGATGTGCAGCTGCTCTGCGAAACTGTCGAGGTTATAGCTTCCGGCGAGGGTATTGAGGCTGCCGCTCGCAGTGCCAGATACAAGGTCTTTGAGCGTCTATTGCAGCCAGGTGGTCTGCTCTTGCTCGGCCATCATGGCGATGATCAGATGGAAACCATGCTCTATCAGTTACTGCGCGGTTCCGGCACCAGGGGTATGTCTGGTATACCGGTACAGAGGCCGCTGGGTAGTGGGCAGCTTATTCGGCCATTGCTGTCCTTGGGCCGGAGCCAGCTTCACGCCTATGCTGAGAGACGGCGGCTGAGCTGGATCGAGGATGAGAGTAATACTCAGGATAGATTTGACCGCAATTATTTGCGCAAGCATGTGGTTCCAGCCATTGCCCAGCGCTGGCCCAATTATCGGCAGGCCATGCAGCTGTCAGCAGCGCACAGTGCTGAGGCAGAGCAGTTGGCAGAGATTCTGGCCCAACAAGATCTATCCAGGCTGGATCTGCGCGAAGAGCGAGGCGGTTGGTCTATCAGTATCCAGCAATTGTTAAAGCTGGATGATTTGCGACAGCGCAATATTCACCGCCACTGGCCGGCACTTCGCGACTTGCCCAGGCCCAATAAAAAAATTATTGCCGAGATCAACAATTCAGTTATCCAGGTTAGTGATGCTGCCGAGCCATTGCTTGAATGGCAGGGCATGCAGTGGCGGCGTTTTCAGGGGCGTCTATATCTGCTGGTTTGCACTGGTGCTGAGTTTGATAGCCAGCAGCAATATGGCTGGGACATAGATAAGACCATAGGCCAGGAATTAGAGCTTGCTGATGGCAGTCACCTGGTTGCCAGGGAGGCGGTCGGTGAGGGGCTGGCACTGGCTCCGAATCAGCCCTTGTGTATAAGTTATCGGCAGGGTGGTGAGCGCTGCAGGCCAGCGGGGCGAGGGCACTCCAACAGCCTTAAAAAGTTATTCCTTGAATATGGAGTTGAGCCCTGGTGGCGTGATAGAACGCCATTGCTATACGTGGATAAAACTCTGGTGGCTGTGGGTGATTATTGGGTTTGCGAAGGCTGGCAGGCGCAGACCGGTCAGAGCGGTAAAAAAATCCTCTGGCGGCATAACTCTTTATAGATGTTTGTAGAATACCGACCTGCTTTCTGGTAATCTGCTACCCCATCTTGAGTAGGATGGCAGCCGGTCAAAATTAGACCAAAATATTGACCAACACCCCTTTCAAAGATAACTTTTTTCCAATTTTTTGCGATCGTTGCAGGGCCACTATGACGCGTTTTATTTTTGTAACTGGCGGTGTTGTCTCTTCCTTGGGTAAGGGTATTGCAGCGGCTTCGCTGGGTGCTGTGCTCGAGGCCAGAGGCCTGAGTGTCACCATTCTCAAGCTTGACCCCTATCTCAATGTTGATCCTGGCACCATGAGCCCCTATCAGCACGGTGAGGTCTATGTAACTCAGGATGGCGCTGAGACCGATCTGGATCTTGGTCACTACGAGCGCTTTTTGCGTTCAAAGATGACGCAAAACAATAACTTCACCAGCGGTCAGGTCTACGAGACGATTTTGCGCCGTGAACGCCGCGGTGATTACCTGGGCGGCACAGTGCAGGTGATTCCCCATGTGACTGATGAAATCAAGCGCAGGGTCTATGCCGGTGCTGGAGATCATGATATCGCCGTGGTCGAAATTGGCGGCACCGTGGGTGATATTGAGTCGCAGCCGTTTCTTGAAGCTGTACGTCAATTAAAAGGTGAGCTGGGCCACCAGAGAGCGCTGCTGTTGCATTTGACGCTGGTGCCCTATATTGCCTCAGCTGGTGAGACCAAGACCAAGCCAACCCAGCACTCGGTGAAAGAGATGCGCTCGCTGGGACTGCAGCCTGATGTGCTGCTGTGTCGCTCGGAGGTAGAGCTGGAGGAAGTGCAACGCAAAAAGATTTCACTATTTACCAATGTTGAAGAGCGCGCCGTTATACCTGTTATGGATGCTCAGACTATCTATCAGGTGCCGCGCATGCTGCATGAATGGGGTCTGGATCAATATGTGGTTGAGCGGTTTAACCTAGATAAGCCGACGGCCAATCTAAGTGAATGGGATGCAGTGGTTGATAATCAGCTGAATTCTCAGGGTGAAGTGGTGATAGCCATGGTCGGCAAGTATATGGAGCTGCTCGACGCCTATAAGTCGCTGACCGAAGCATTGATTCATGCCGGCATTCACAATAAAACCAAGGTCAAAATTCGCTATGTCGACTCCGAGCTACTGGAGACTGATTCTTCATTGATCGACGGCGTCGATGCCATACTGGTACCTGGTGGCTTTGGTACTCGTGGTACTGAGGGCAAAATCTACGCAGTTAAAACTGCCCGTGAGAACAACATTCCCTACCTGGGCATCTGTCTGGGTATGCAAATTGCTGTTATTGAATATGCGCGCAATGTCTGTGGCATGAATGCAGCCAACAGTACTGAGTTTGATCCGGATACAGCCTATCCGGTGGTTGGTCTGATCGCAGAGTGGACCGACAGCCAGGGCAACAAAGAACAGCGCACTGAGGATAGTGATCTGGGCGGCACTATGCGTCTGGGATCGCAGGTTTGTCATCTGGTGTCAGGCTCAAAAGCTCACGAAATCTATGGCAGCGAACAGATTGAAGAGCGCCACCGCCACCGTTATGAGGTAAACAATAACCTGTTGCCGCAAATTAAAGAGGCGGGTCTGGTGATTGGCGGTCTGTCGTTTGACAAGACATTGGTAGAAACAGTGGAGCTGCCAGATCACCCCTGGTTCTTTGCCAGTCAGTTTCACCCTGAATTTACCTCGACACCAAGAGATGGTCATCCGTTGTTCCAGGGCTTTGTGTCTGCGGCCACAGCTTTTCAAGCACAGAAGTAAGGAATTAATGACATGGTTTCAGTCCCCATAGAGATTGCAGATATAGCGGTGAGCAATGATGGTCCTATGGCCCTGTTTGGTGGTATGAATGTCCTAGAATCCAGGGATATGGCCATGCAGATTGCTGAGGCCTATGTGGAAGTTACTCAAAAGCTGGGTATTCCCTATGTCTTTAAGGCCTCTTTTGACAAGGCTAATCGCTCGTCGATTCACTCATTTAGAGGGCCGGGTGTGGATGAGGGCCTCAAAATATTTCAAGAAATCAAAAACACTTTTAATGTGCCAGTGATTACTGATGTCCATGAAATTGCTCAGGCAGCGCCAGTGGCTGAAGTCTGCGATGTGATTCAGTTACCTGCTTTTCTGGCGCGCCAGACTGATCTGGTGGAAGCCATGGCCAAGACTGGCTCAGTGATCAACGTGAAAAAGCCACAGTTTCTCAGCCCGGGTCAGATGGGCAATATAGTGGATAAATTCCGCGAGTGCGGCAATGATAAAATCATGCTCTGCGAGCGCGGCGCCTGCATGGGCTACGATAATCTGGTAGTGGATATGCTGGGCTTTAGAACCATGAAAGATGTTAGCGGTGGCCTGCCACTGATCTTTGATGTTACCCATGCACTGCAGTGCCGGGATCCAATGGGGGCAGCCTCAGGAGGGCGTCGACACCAGGTTGCTGAATTGGGTCGCGCTGGTATTGCCGTAGGTATCGCCGGACTGTTTCTGGAGGCTCATCCCAATCCGGATCAGGCTCTCTGCGATGGACCAAGTGCTTTGCCGCTGGATCGACTCGAGCCCTTCCTGGCACAGATGAAGGCATTTGATGACTTAATTAAAGCTCAGCCGGACCTGGATATTTCCTAACCAGTCTGCCGCCTGCGCAAATATATTCTTTTCTATTACGAACCTAGTTCGCCAACACTTTAATGAAGGAGCACCTACACCATGAGTAATATTGCAGATATTCGAGCTTTTGAAGTTCTTGATTCAAGAGGCAACCCCACAGTGCAGGCCGATGTTATTTTGGACAATGGCATTGTAGGCACAGCCTGTGCCCCCTCTGGAGCCTCGACTGGATCAAGAGAGGCACTCGAACTGCGAGACGGCGACAAGAGCCGCTATTTAGGTAAAGGTGTTCTCAAAGCTGTAGACAATATCAACAGCACTATTAAAGCGCTGTTGGTAGGTACTGATGCCGCAGATCAGCGCGGTCTGGATCAGGCTATGATCGATGCAGACGGCACAGACAATAAAGCTGTCTTGGGTGCCAATGCAATTTTGGCTGTGTCCCTGGCTGCAGCCAAGGCCGCGGCGCAGGACAGAGGCCTGGCTCTATATGCCCATATTGCCGAGCTTAACGGTACTGCGGGTCAGTACAGCATGCCTGTACCCATGATGAATATTATTAATGGTGGTGAGCACGCGGATAACAATGTAGATATCCAGGAATTTATGGTTCAGCCAGTGGGGGCAAAAAGCTTTGCCGAGGCCCTGCAAGTGGGCGCCGAAATCTTCCATGCCTTAAAAAAGGTCCTGGGTAGTAAAGGGCTAAATACCGCAGTGGGTGATGAGGGCGGTTTTGCACCAAACCTGACATCCAACGCTGATGCATTGGCGGTTATTCAGGAGGCTACAGAGGCGGCGGGTTACAAGCTGGGCGAAGATGTGACTCTGGCACTTGATTGCGCCGCCTCCGAGTTTTACAAAGAAGGGCAGTATGATCTGGCTGGCGAAGGCAAGGTATACAGCTCTGAGGGCTTTAGTGACTTTTTGGCTGAGCTCTGTGACCAGTACCCGATTATTTCCATTGAAGACGGCCTGGATGAGTCAGATTGGGATGGTTGGAAATACCAGACTGAAAAGCTGGGTGATCGCTGCCAGCTAGTGGGTGACGATCTGTTTGTTACTAACACCAGTATTCTTAGCCGCGGTATTGAAATGGGAGTGGGCAACAGCATTCTGATTAAATTTAACCAGATTGGCACATTGTCAGAAACTCTGGATGCCATCAATATGGCCAAAGACGCTGGCTATTCTGTGGTTATATCTCACCGCTCCGGTGAAACCGAAGATACAACCATTGCTGATCTGGCTGTGGCAACTGCTGCGGGACAGATTAAAACTGGCTCTCTGTGCCGCTCTGATCGTGTTGCTAAGTATAATCGCCTGCTGCGTATTGAAGCTGAACTGGGCATTGCAGTTGCACCTTATAGAGGTCGCGCTGAGTTCAAGGCGTAATAAGTCAGTCTGATTGGTAAACGCTTCGCCAAAGCGAATAGAATAACAATATGCGATGGTTGCTGATATTACTGGTTGTACTCTTGGTGGGCCTACAGATTCGTCTGTGGGTCGGCGAGGGCAGTCTTGCCCACAGAGCGGAGCTGGATCGGCAACTGGAGCTACAGACAGAAAAAAATCGTCAGCTTAAACAGCGCAATGATCTTATTGCCCAAGAAGTTGAAAGCTTAAAAAACAATCTCGACTCTATTGAAGAGAAAGCGCGCAAAGATCTGGGCATGATCAAACAGGGTGAGATTTTCTATCTAGTTATCGACAGGGATGACAATGTGCTGGGCGGTCAGTCTGACGCTATTTCGGAGGCTGATTCCCAATGACCGACAGAGCACCTAAATACTGGGCTATTGTGCCTGCGGCTGGCATAGGCCAGCGATTTTCTGCCGATATCCCCAAGCAGTTCCATCAACTCAATGGTGCCCTGGTAGCCCAG
The DNA here is from genome assembly GCA_038135995.1 of Porticoccaceae bacterium. GTDB lineage: Bacteria > Pseudomonadota > Gammaproteobacteria > Pseudomonadales > Porticoccaceae > HTCC2207. Next base: position 4,410 of record JAYPYO010000028.1, on the reverse strand, counting down.
CATACCCTGAGCCGGTTGCTCAGTCTGTCGATTATTGATGCCATTGTGGCTCCCTGTGAAGTGGGCTCTGGGTATTGGTCTAAGGTACCAGCTGCTGCTGACCCCCGTGTGCGGCTGGTTGCCGGTGGCAAGCAGCGCGCTGACTCGGTGATGAATGGTCTGCTGGCACTGCAGGAATCTGCGGCTGATCATGACTGGGTGCTGGTGCACGATATGGCGCGGCCCTGTGTGACTCCCGCCAGCATAGCCAAACTAATCGCTGAATTGGACGGCCATACTGTGGGTGGTATTCTGGCCGCGCCGATCAATGACACTTTAAAAATTGTGGCTGCAGACCGACGTATTCTCAGCACCGTAAACCGAGCCGAGTACAGAGCGGCGCAGACGCCTCAGATGTTTCGTTTTGGGCTGCTAAAATCCTCCATACAGGCTATGCTTGATCAGCAAAAGTTACCCACTGACGAAGCCTCTGCTATCGAATTTGCTGGTTTCCATGCCCGGGTTGTCGAGGGCCGTCAGGACAATATTAAAATCACTCGGCGGGAAGATTTGGCGATTGCAGAGGCGATTATGAGGAATCAGGAGGTCGAATCATGATCATTCCCCATAGACTGCTAGCGGAGAATCCTCTATGCGTATAGGCCATGGTTATGATGTGCATGCTTTTGGTGAGGGCAGCGCTCTGATTCTGGGAGGCGTTAGTATTCCCTATCAGCATGGGTTTATCGCCCATTCCGATGGTGATGTACTTATTCACGCCCTGATTGATGCTCTGTTAGGTGCTCTTGCCTTGGGCGATATTGGTCAGCATTTTCCTGATACCGATGCGGCCTACAAAGACACAGATAGTCGCGATTTACTGGCTGCCGTAGTGGGCATGATGGAGACCAAGGGCTATCAGCTGGGCAATGCAGATATTACCCTTATTGCCCAGAGCCCCAAAATGGCACCCCATCTGAAGCAAATGCGCCTTAATCTGGCTGCCGACCTCAGCTGCGCAATCGACTGTATTAATATTAAAGCCACCACTACAGAAAAACTGGGATTTACTGGCCGCGAAGAGGGCATTGCCTGTCATACGGTAGTGCTATTGAAGTCCAGTGCCAATGCTATCGGAGCCTAGGCTTATTAAATCCGATCATTTTGACTTCCATCAGATGCCGCGATTGCACGGCACCCCTCTGGGTCGCGCCTTATTTCGCAGCTGTCCTGAGGATTTTCAGGTGGATGAAATATCGGATTGGCAGCCCAGTGGCGAGGGGGAACATCTATTACTGCATATTCGCAAACGCGATCAGAACAGCCAGTGGGTGGCTGGACTTTTGGCGCAGCTTGCTGGTCTTAAGCGCAATGATATTGGCTTCTGCGGACTAAAAGATCGCTTTGCCGTAACCACCCAGTGGTTTAGCCTGCACCTGCCTGGGCGCGAAATAGAGCTCGCGGAATTGGCCCATGCTGATTTTGAAATTATCGCTGCCCACAGGCACCACAAAAAGCTGCGCCGCGGCATGCATCTGGGCAATCATTTCACCATTATCCTGCGCGACTTCAAGCCGGCTGCGGATGCGCTGGAGGAGCGACTGCACTGTATCCAACAGCTGGGTGTGCCCAATTATTTTGCCCAACAGCGCTTTGGTCACAGCGGCAACAATCTGCGCGAGGCACAGAGATTAATCGAGGCGGACCGACTCAAAGGTAACAGGCGTGGAACCGGTATCTATCTGTCTGCAGCCCGGTCCTGGCTATTTAACCTTATAGTCGAACGGCGAATTGAGATTAATCACCTGTCGGCACCCATTGAGGGTGATGAGACAGCCGCACTCTGGGGCCGTGGCCGCTCAAATACCCATGCAGCAGTTGTTGAGATTGAAAATGCCGTTTTAGCTGACTGGCAGAGCTGGTGTTATGCGCTTGAGCATGCGGGTTTAAAACAGGAGCGCCGCGATCTGCTACTGAGACCTGAAAATCTGCGCTGGACATGGTTGCAGGAAGATCAGTTGCAACTGGCTTTTAGCTTGCCTGCTGGCAGCTATGCCACGGCTCTGCTGAGAGAAATAGCTGAATTATTCCGCCCCGAATTTAACGCCCTGTGATATATTGGTAGGGTTCTGATATTGCGGTACTAGGCCATTTCAGGGTGCTTAATTTCGCGGTCTTTACAGGCAGAAATCAACACAGGATTTAACACAGGAGCATTGGGTGAACTCGATCGAACTGGCTGGTATTGGCATGACCTCCCAGCGAACCAGGGAGAGGCTGATTCAGCGCCTTGTGGATCAGGGCATCAATAGCCAGCCTGTGCTGGATGTTATTCGCATGACCCCGCGGCATATTTTCCTCGATGAGGCTCTGTCTCACCGTGCCTATGAGGACACTGCACTGCCCATAGGTTTTTCCCAAACTTTATCTCAGCCTTATATAGTAGCGCGGATGACAGAGATTCTACTGAGCGGTGGGCCTCTTAAAAAGGTCTTGGAGATAGGTACAGGATCTGGATACCAGACCACTATTTTATCTCAGCTAGTCACCGAGGTTTACACAGTCGAGCGCATTGAGCCATTGCTCAGAAAGGCCAAAGAGCGCTTTCGTAAACTGGGCCTTGGTAATATCAAGGCAGAGCTGTCCGACGGTAGCTTCGGTTGGGACAGGCACGCACCCTACGACGGCATTATTACCACAGCGGCGCCGCAAACCGTACCTGAAGAGCTGCTGCACCAGATGGCGCCAGACGGTATTTTGGTCATTCCGGTAGGCAATGGTGTCTCTCAGGATCTTCGTGTTCTCCGCCGACTGGGCGATTCTTCCGAATTTGATGAGGAGATCGTTGAACAGGTTAAGTTTGTGCCTCTATTGGGCGGTCTCTCACGCTAGCTCAGCACTGAGGCTATGGGTTTATGGATGGATTAAGGGTACCAGCATGAGAAACCTTGCACAGCAGGTTTTGCTGTTTTTAAAGGGCCTGGCAATGGGCGCCGCCGATGTGGTGCCAGGTGTATCCGGAGGCACTATCGCCTTTGTCAGCGGTATTTATGCTGAACTGCTCAAAAGTATCACCTCAGTTAATCTTCAGGCTTTAAAGTTACTAAAATCACAGGGTATTGCTGCCGCCTGGACCCATATCAATGGCAGTTTCCTGGCTGTTCTTTTGGCGGGTATTCTGACCAGTCTATTCTCTCTGGCTAAGGTTATGCAGTTTCTGCTGGCAGAGCACCCACTGCCACTCTGGTCTTTCTTTACCGGGCTGATAATAGGTTCGGTAATCTACCTGCTGCGCCAGAACCCTCCCAGGCGCAGGGCCGACCAGCTGATGTTTGTGTTGGGGGTGGCTATTGCCTATGGTATCTCCATCGCGCCTGCGGTTGCTTTGCAAGGAAACCATATCACCATGTTTTTTGCTGGCAGCATTGCTCTCTGCGCTATGATTTTACCGGGTATATCTGGTTCATTTATTCTTGTTCTGTTGGGTCTATACCCTGTATTTATCAGCGCGATCGCCAATTTTGAGCTCGATATACTGCTGGTTTTTGCCTGTGGCGGAATTTTGGGCTTAATGCTGTTTAGTCGCTTCCTGACCTGGTTATTGGACCGCTTTCATACATTGGTAATAGCCACCATGTGCGGATTTTTAGTGGGCAGCCTCAATGTTATCTGGCCCTGGAAACTGGTCACTGAGTCGGTAATTAGTCAATCAGGCAAGGTTATTGTGCTGGCCTCAGAAAATCTGTTGCCCGCTGAGTTCAGTCAAGTAGTGGGGCAGGACCCCTTAACACTGCTCTGTGTTGCAGCATTAAGTTTGGGACTGGTTCTGGTTTTAGGGCTGGAGTATATTGGAGTCAAATATCGGGAACAGCCTTCAGGGGGAGACTAATTTAATGCGACTGACTCAGACTGTCCTATTGATGCTGGTTCTGGTTGTCACCGGCTGTTCTAACTACTCAGCACCCATAGTCAGCCGCGAGCAGCCCCCCAGCACTCGTATTACCAAACACCAGGTGACTACAGGCGACACCCTGTATTCAATTGCCTGGCGCTACGATAAGGATGTACGTCGACTCGCCAGGGCAAATGGTCTCAGTCAGCCCTACAAAATCAGGAAAGGTCAGGTTTTATCGTTAAATACCAAGGGCGTGACACTAAACTCGCGCCCCGCCAGCTCACAGGTGCAGGGAAGGTCTAGCAGCTCCGGAGCAGCTGCAGAGATAACGCCAGAGCCAAAACCCATGGTATTCAGTAAAAACCTGGTTTGGCAGTGGCCGGTTAAAGGTAGCGTAGTCAAAGGATACAGCCCCAAAGATCTGCGCAAAGGCCTGAGTATTAAGTCCGATACAGGCCCAGATGTCCGCCCTGCGGCCCCTGGCACTGTGGTCTATGCAGGTGACGGTTTGCGTGGATATGGTAAGCTGGTTATCA
>JAYPYO010000027.1:0-27038 GCA_038135995.1 Porticoccaceae bacterium | reverse complement strand
GAAATGGGTGTTCTTCAGGAGCGTATTACTTCCACTAAGACCGGTTCAATTACCTCGGTTCAGGCGGTTTATGTACCTGCGGATGACTTAACGGATCCATCTCCTGCAACTACGTTTGCTCACTTGGATTCCACGGTTGTACTGAGCCGTGATATTGCTTCTAAAGGTATCTACCCAGCAGTAGATCCATTGGACTCAACTTCACGTCAGCTGGACCCACTGATTATTGGCACCGAGCACTACGAAGTTGCCCGTGGGGTGCAGTCAGTACTGCAGCGCTACAAAGAGCTAAAAGATATTATCGCCATCCTGGGTATGGATGAGCTGTCAGAAGAAGACAAAATGGCCGTAGCCCGTGCTCGTAAGATTGAGCGCTTCCTGTCACAGCCATTCCATGTTGCTGAAATTTTTACTGGCTCACCAGGCAAATATGTCTCTTTGAAAGACACCATTGCTGGCTTCCAGGGCATTCTTGCGGGTCAGTACGATGATTTGCCAGAACAGGCGTTCTACATGGTTGGCTCTATCGAAGAAGCGGTAGAAAAAGCTCAGAACCTTTAATTTGGTATTCGATAAACCTATAAATTGCAGCGAGCAAAGGCAATAAAGAAATGGCTATAACAGTTCATTGTGACATCGTAAGTGCAGATGAGTCCCTGTTCTCCGGGCTGGTCGAGATGGTTGTTGCCACTGGATCTCTGGGTGAGTTGGGTATTACCGCTGGACACGCCCCGCTGCTCAGTGACCTGCGTCCTGGCCCAGTGCGCCTGGTGAAACAGAATGGTGAAGAGGAAATTTACTATCTGTCCGGTGGTTATCTGGAGGTGCAGCCTAACAATATCTCAATATTGGCTGATACAGCAGTGCGGGCCAATGATATTGATGAAGCTGCGGCTGCAGAGGCGGTTAAAGATGCAGAGACTGCACTAGCTAATCAGACTGGCGAGATAGAGTACTCCAAAGCAGCGGCTATGCTGGCCGAATCCACAGCACAGCTGCGCACAGTACAGACCTTGCGCAAAAAGCTCGGCGGCTAATCCAGCGCTGATAAAAAGGGTGGCTCGGCCACCCTTTTTTTTGCCCGTAAATTGGTTGGCAGGCACCAGCCTGCTCAGAGACAGCCCCCACAGCACTTGTGTTGTGGCCCGTTTGACAGTAACGTAACCGACCAATACAGGCTTACATAACTTCAATGACTGCAGGTTAAAAAAGTACCCATGACTACAGATATTGTCATTCTTGCCGCTGGCAAAGGGACTCGTATGCAGTCCGCTCTCCCCAAAGTTTTGCATCCATTGGCGGGCAGGCCCATGCTGGCTCATGTGTTAGCTGCGGCAGACAGCGTCGCCAACGCCAATAAAATTGTAGTTACGGGCCATGGTGCTGCTCAGGTTGAGAGCGCAGTGGCCGATACCGGCAGCATCTTTGCTCAGCAGACAGAGCAGCTTGGTACTGCCCATGCGGTGCAGATGGCTGTCCCCCATTTGCGGGCCGAGGCCAAAGTGTTAATTCTCTATGGAGATGTCCCGCTTATTAGCCCGACAACCATAGATCAGATGCTAACTGCTGTGACTGATACAACCATTAGCTTGCTGACAATTGAGTTGGATAATCCCAAGGGATATGGGCGTATTGTACGCAACAGCCAGGGCGAAATTGAATCTATTGTTGAACAGAAAGATGCCAGCTCAGAGCAGCTCAATATTAACGAAATTAATACCGGCGTCATGGCACTGGGCGCCCGTCAACTGTTAGATTGGCTACCACAGATAAATAACAACAATGCCCAGCAAGAATACTATCTTACTGATCTGATTGCCCTGGCCCGCGAAAACGGTTACAGCATCAACAGTATTCATCCCAGCTCTGCCACCGAGGTGGAGGGAGTTAACAACCGTGTTCAGTTAAGTCAGCTGGAGCGAGCCTACCAGGTACAGCAGGCCGAGACGCTTATGCTCTCTGGTACTAGCCTTGCAGACCCGGCACGTTTCGATCAGCGCGGGACATTAAGTGCCGGTACAGATAATTTTATCGATATTAACTGCCTGTTTGAGGGTGATGTGCGGCTGGGATCCAATATCAGGATTGGACCCAACTGCCATATTATCGACAGCACTATCGGCGACGGCGTCGAAATAAAATCTAATACAGTGATTGAGTCCTCGCAAATTGGAGATAAGGCAGTACTGGGTCCCTTCGCCAGAATTCGTCCCGGCACCCAGTTGGGACAAAACACCAAAGTGGGCAACTTTGTTGAGACCAAGAAAGCTGTGGTGGGCGATGGCAGTAAAATCAATCACCTGAGCTATGTAGGTGATGCCGAACTTGGTAGCGGAGTTAATGTAGGCGCCGGCACCATTACCTGCAACTACGATGGCGTCAACAAACACAAGACTAATATTGGCGATGGCGCCTTTATCGGCTCGAACAGCACTCTGGTAGCACCTGTAAAAATTGGTGATCAAGGCTTTGTGGGCGCCGGCTCCACAGTTACCCAGGATATTTCTGCCAACACCCTTGGGGTGAGCAGAGCAAAACAACGCAATATTGAGGGCTGGAAACGCCCGACCAAAAAGGAAAAATAATCTATGTGCGGAATTGTTGGCGCAGCCACTCAAAGGAATGTGTACAAAATTTTAATTGAAGGCCTTCGGCGGCTAGAGTACCGGGGCTATGACTCTGCCGGGCTTTCGATTATCGATGCTGATCAACAGCTACAGACCAGAAAAAATATAGGCAAGGTTGCTGAACTGGAAGCTGTGGCTAAACAGCAGCCGGTATCCGGATACACAGGCATTGCTCACACCAGATGGGCCACCCATGGTGAACCCAGCACAGCTAACTCGCACCCTCATGTCTCTGGCGGAGTGTCTGTTGTACACAATGGCATAATTGAAAACCATGATGAGCTGCGCAGTGAGCTAACAGAGGCCGGATATCAATTTTTATCTGCCACAGATACAGAAGTTATTGCCCACCTGGTTAATCATCTTCTAAAAATAGAAAAAGACCTTCGCAGTGCGGTACAAAAAACCATTGGTCGTTTAGAGGGTGCCTATGCTCTAGGTGTTATCGCAGAGGACCAACCAGATACAATAATCGCAGCTCGCAGTGGTAGCCCATTAGTTATTGGTCTGGGAATTGATGAAAATTTTATTGCCTCTGACCAGATGGCCCTGCGCCAGGTTACTGATCGCTTTATCTTTTTAGAAGAAGGTGATCTGGTAGAGCTAAGCCATAAGGCTTATGCAATCTTTGACGTTACCGGTGCTCCTGTCGAGCGAGCTATGCAGGAGCTAGAAGAAAAAGATCAGGTTGCAGAAAAAGGCCAGTACCGCCACTTTATGCAAAAAGAAATGTTTGAGCAGCCGACCGTGCTTGGCAACACCTTTGCTGGACGCATTGCTGACAATCATATCCGTGAAGCAATTTTTGGTTATCAAGCCGACGATCTTTTTAAGCAGACCAATGCTATCCATATTGTTGCCTGTGGTACCAGTTTCCATTCTGGTCTAGTTGCCAAGTATTGGATCGAGCAATATGCCGGTATTCCCTGTCAGGTTGAGGTGGCCAGCGAATATCGCTACCGAGAGGTAGCTGTGCCTGCAGGAACTTTATTTGTCACCATCTCTCAGTCAGGCGAGACCGCAGATACATTGGCGGCTCTGCGCAAAGCTAAAGAAAATGGTTACCTGGGGTTTTTGGCTATCTGCAATGTCGCCAATAGTTCATTGGTTCGCGAATCAAATATTTCACTAATGACCATGGCGGGCCCGGAAATTGGAGTGGCCTCAACCAAGGCATTTACTACCCAGCTGGTCGCACTTCAGTTGCTGTCATTATCTCTTGCCAAGCATAAGAGTTTGGATGCAGAAACAGAAAAAATGCTGGTACAAAACCTGCACCGATTGCCAGTGCTTTGCGAGCAGGTGTTAGCACTAGACTCAGTTATTGAGCAGGTATCAGAATCCTTTGCCAATAAGCATCATGCGCTATTTTTAGGTCGTGGTGAGCAGTACCCTATCGCTCTCGAAGGCGCCCTAAAGCTTAAAGAAATTTCCTATATCCATGCTGAAGCCTATCCCTCAGGGGAGCTTAAACATGGTCCGCTGGCACTGGTTGATGAAGACATGCCGGTAGTCACCGTTGCGCCCAACAACGAGTTATTGGAAAAACTAAAATCCAATCTACACGAAGTTCGCGCTCGTGGTGGCCAACTTTTTGTATTTGCAGATCGTGACTCTGGGTTTGTCAGCGAACCGGGAATTACTGTGATTGATATGCCCCATGTTCCTCAGAGCCTGGAAGCGATTGTGTACACATTGCCGCTACAGATGCTTTCCTATCATGTAGCCCTGTTAAAAGGCACAGATGTAGACCAACCGAGAAATCTAGCTAAGTCAGTGACTGTCGAGTAAGTTTAAGCGGTGAAATTAAAAGGAGAAAATTATGGAAGGGTTAACAGCAGCAGGATTTGTATTTGGATTTTTAGGGCTTGTTGCATTTGTCCGTTTGGAAAAATTAACCAAAACCTTAAAAGAAAAGGGAATTCTCGAAGAGAATTATAAGGAAGAATAATTCATTATTTATGTTCATGAAATGACCATAGTTTATATCCATGCCTTTCTTGCTCTTCTGGCGGTGCCGGTTGGCCTGTATATTTTTCTAACAAAAAAAGGTACCAACCAGCATAAACTTGCTGGACGTTTCTGGGTTGCCCTTTTGGTTATTGTTTCTTTAACGGCAATATTTATTCAATTAATAAACCCAGGGCAATATTCATTAATACATGTGCTTATTCCCTGGACTCTAGGTTCCTTAATCTACTCTATTTGGAATATAAGGAAATTTAAAAAAACAAAATTACCAAAGCACAAATATGCTCATATGTATTCAATGATAGGCGTGTATGTTGGAGCCATATTATTGGCAGGTGCATTTACATTGATGCCGGGAAGATTTTTTCACACAATATTATTTGGCTAAAATCACTAAATAATAAATCACATTTTAAAACTCTTCCAAACCCAGTGATTTAAAAACCTATCTGTTAAAAAAGGCAGACGCCAGAGCGGCGGCTGCCTTTGTGTTTATTTTAACAAGCAACCAAACGAACCGCCCAGGGCCAGGAGGCTTTTAGCGCGGCATAGGTGGGAAAACCATAGGCCGCAGCAGCACCAGCTGGGTTAGCTGCGTAATGGGCCTTAATGGCGCAGGTCAGCGCGTGGAATGCCACAGTACCAAGAATTAATAACAGTGCCGCGGCACCCAGTACTAACAGAGCGGCAGCGCCAGGGGCTAGTGCAGCCAAAAACACAATGGCTGCGGCTGCTATTGCAATCTCTGCCCCTATGAGCGTTGTGGAATAAATTTTAGCGGTTGATTTAGCGAGTTCTGTACTACCCTCTTCGTTTAACATACGGCTTCTCCCTGACATATAAATGGGGGCCATAGCGGCCCGTTTCCCTGAGATATTAACTACATGTAACGATTGAAAAAATCCGAGTAATAGCCGACCGTTTATCCTAAGCGGATAAATGGATAAAAGACTATTGGATTAAACGTAGACTAAAAATAGCCCAAGTACAAAACAGTACACCAGGGCCAGTGGCTAATATCAGTTACTGCGCAAAGAGCTGAGACCCTCTTGCAGTTGCTGCAGATGCTCCTGGAGCTGTGGTCCTTTTTTCTGGGCTACGCCGATCGCCAGCACGTCGATCACAGCCAGGTGGACAATTCTTGATGACAAGGGAGTATAGATCTGTATGTCTTCTTTGGCGTCAATCTCAATGGCGATACTGGCATTGCGCGCAATGGGCGAACCGCTCGGGGCAAGGGCAATCACAATAGCACCGGCCTTTTTAACGAGCTCCATACTGTCCAACAGCGCCTGGGTGCGGCCAGACTGAGATATGGCGACCACCACATCCCCGGCATGCAGAGATGTTGCCGACATATTCTGTAGGTGGGGGTCGGAATAGGCAGCCGATGTGATCTGCAGGCGGAAAAACTTATGCTGAGCATCAAAGGCTACCGCCGCTGATGCGCCAAAGCCATAAAACTCTACTCGTTGGGCATTACAAATAGCCGCAACAGCAGCATCCAGGCGCTCAATTATCAGACTTTCGCGAACTTTCAGCAGGGTGTCTACAGTAGAGTCGAACACCTTGTGGGTGTATTCACGGGTCGAATCTGTATCAGTGACCGCTATCTGCCCATAACTTGGGCTGGAGGCTAGTTGCTGTGCCAGTGCCAGCTTAAAGTCCTGAAAGCCATGGCAACCCACCGCTCGACAAAAACGTACCACTGTAGGCTCGCTCACCTCGGCTTCCTGGGCCAAATCAACAATGCGCATACGAATCACCTGCAGTGGATTGCGAAGCACAAAGTTGGCGACCTTGCGCTCTGACTTGCGCAGTTCCGAGAGTGTATCGCTAATAGTTTGGGTAAGTTCTGCAGGCTTCATAGGGGGTCCAAAATAAATTCATGTAAAAAATTTACAAGAAAACCCCGAAAAATGCCAGTTTTGTAGTAAAAAAAGCGCTTCTGACGCCCTATACCCTCTATGTCGCTCGAGAATATGTATTGATCATCAAGAACAAAGCCAAAAAGAAATATCTCGAGTCAGGTATTTTTGATCCCTAAGTTGCTAGAATGCAAGCCTATGGACGTTACCCCAATACTCAATAATTTAAACCCTGCCCAGGAAGAAGCGGTTACCAGCGACAAGAAACATCTGCTGGTTCTGGCTGGTGCTGGCAGTGGTAAAACCCGCGTGCTGGTGCACCGTATCGCTTGGAAGATCCAAGTGGATGGCGTGTCGCCCTACAGCATATTAGCGGTGACCTTTACCAATAAAGCGTCCCGTGAAATGCGCGAGCGCATTGACGAGCTATTGGGTATGTCACTCAGGGGCATGTGGGTGGGAACCTTCCATGGTTTGGCGCATCGTTTGTTAAAGGCCCACTGGCGCGACGTAAATCTGCCAGAGAATTTTCAAATTCTTGACTCTGATGACCAGTTGCGACTGGTTAAGCGAGTGATGCGCGCTATGGATCTGGATGAACAGCGCTGGCCACCCAAGCAGGCCCAGTGGTGGATCAATGGCCAGAAAGACGAGGGCCTGCGCGCCGCCCATATTCAGGAAGGCGGCGACCCCTATTTGGCCACCATGTTGCGTATCTATAGGGAGTATGAGGCTACTTGCGAACGTCTGGGGGTTATAGATTTTGCCGAGCTGTTATTGCGCGCCCTGGAACTGTGGAAGAATAAACCCGATGTGCTGGATCATTACCAGCAGCGTTTTCAGCAGATTCTGGTGGACGAGTTTCAGGACACCAATGCAGTGCAGTATGCCTGGCTGCGCATACTGGCGGGCAAGACCAGCGCGGTGACCGCAGTGGGTGATGACGACCAGTCGATCTATGGCTGGCGCGGCGCCAAAGTCGAAAATATTCTCAGTTACGAGCGTGATTTTGCCGATACCCATACCGTCAAACTTGAACAAAATTACCGCTCCACCTCTAACATTCTCAATGCTGCCAATGCGGTAATTTCCAAAAATGCCGAGCGTCTTGGTAAGAGTCTGTGGACAGATGCTGGTGAGGGCGAAGCTATAGCGCTCTACGCGGCCTTCAACGAACATGATGAGGCTCGCTATATCGCAGACCGGTTGCAGAGCTGGGTCAATGAGGGTCATCGCCGTGAGGATTCCGCGATCCTGTACAGGTCTAATGCCCAGTCTCGGGTTTTGGAAGCTGCGTTATTGCAAGCGGAAATTCCCTACCGCATTTATGGTGGCCAGCGCTTTTATGAGCGACTGGAAATTAAAAATGCCCTCTCCTATCTGCGCATGATGCTTAACTGCCATGACGATGTCGCCTTTGAGAGAATCGTCAATGTACCTCCCAGAGGCATCGGCGATCGCACCCTTGAATTAATTCGTGAGCTGGCCCGTGAACAGAGCACCTCAATGTGGTCAGCAGCCTCAACCATTGTCACAGAAAAAAGACTGGCCGCCAGAGCCACAAATGCAGTGGCAGCCTTTATTGAGCTGATCAATGAGATGAGTGGCCAGTTGGATGAGTTGCCATTATTTGAACAGGCTGAGAGTGCAATCCAACACAGCGGTCTGGTTGATATGCACCGGCGTGAAAAAGGTGAACGGGGTCAGGCCCGAGTAGAAAACCTTGAGGAACTGGTAAATGCCTGCCGCAATTTTGAAGCTGAGGACAATGACCTGCCTATACTGCCCCAGTTTCTTGATCAGGTAGCACTGGATGCTGGTGATCGTCAGGCCGATGAAGATCAGGATGCTGTTCAGCTGATGACATTGCACAGTGCTAAGGGTCTCGAATTCCCGCTGGTATTTCTGGCTGGCATGGAAGAAAATTTATTCCCCCATAAAATGTCATTAGATGAGCCAGGCCGCCTGGAAGAAGAGCGCCGCCTCGCTTATGTGGGCATCACCAGGGCTATGGAAAAACTTTATCTTACCTTTGCTGAAAGTCGCTCTATCTACGGTAATGAAACCTTTAACTCCGTATCGCGTTTTGTGCGTGATATTCCCAGCGACGTGATTGAAGAAGTTCGCCTGCAAAATAATATTGCCCGCCCTACCAGCTATGCTGCCGGTGCCATACAGAGTGATCAGGGTCAGGCCACCGGGTTTAGTCTCGGCCAGCAGATCATGCACAATGTTTATGGCGAAGGGGTTATCTTAAATTTTGAAGGCAATGGCCCGCGCGCCAGAGTGCATGTCAGCTTCGAAGAGGTGGGTACAAAAATACTAATACTGGCGTCAGCAAATCTGAGCGCCGTGTAAAAATAAAATCTGTGTATAGCAAGGGGTAAAAAATGCGTATCGGACTAATTGTACTACTGTCTTTCCTATTAATAAGCTGCGGTCAACAAGCCTCGGATACTGGTCAGAGTCAGACTGAACAACAGAAAAAATTTAAGTGGAAACTGGTGACTACCTGGCCAAAAAACTATCCTGGCCTGGGAACAGCGCCCGAAAATTTCGCCAAAAAAGTCGAGGCTATGAGTGGCGGCCGATTGAGCATAAAAGTATTTGGTGCAGGGCAACTGGTGCCCGCATTTGAAGTCTTTGATGCAGTGAGTCAGGGCACAGCAGAAATGGGTCATGGCGCCGCCTATTACTGGACCGGCAAAGCTAAGGCCACAGGGTTTTTTACCTCAGTACCTTTCGGTTTAAATGCCCAGGAGATGAACGGTTGGCTGCATTATGGTGGTGGTCTGGAACTCTGGCGTGAGCTCTACGAGCCATTTAATCTGGTGCCTTTCGCAGGAGGTAGCACAGGGGTACAAATGGCTGGTTGGTTTAACCGCGAAATTAATTCTATGGAGGATATCAAAGGGCTAAAAATGCGCATCCCAGGACTCGGCGGCGATGTTATTACCCGCGCCGGTGGTGTGTCTGTCACCATGCCTGGGGGTGAGCTTTATACTTCCATGCAGACCGGTGTTATTGATGCAACAGAATGGGTGGGGCCCTACAATGATTTGGCCTTTGGCTTCCATCAGGTTGCCAAATACTATTATTACCCAGGCTGGCATGAGCCAGGCCCCATACTGGAGTTGATCGTCAACAAACAGGCGCTGGCGTCGTTGCCTGCAGATTTACAGGCTATTGTTGAGGGTGCTGCGCGAGCGGTAAATCAGGATATGCTCGATGAATATACCGCGCGCAATAACACGGCATTGGTTGAGCTGGTGGAGACCCATGGGGTGGATGTGCGAAAGTTACCTGATGATGTTATTGCCGAGCTTCGCAGATTATCCGCAGAAGTGCTGGAGGAATTGGCTGAAGAAGATGAACTTTCTCGACGTATTGCCGAATCTGTTAAAGCCTTCCAGAAGCAGGCCACTGCCTACCACGGTATTTCCGAAGAGGCCTACTACAAAGCGCGCAAACAATAATATTGGTTGATTAAAGCCAAGGAATAAAAGTGGATACAGCAGCAGAAAAAATAATTATTGGTAGTGAGGAATGGTGCGCCCTTCCCCAATTAGGTATTCCTGGTGTCAAGGTGCGGGTAGATTCCGGCGCCAAGACCTCGGTGATTCACGCGTTTAATATTCATGCCTTTAAGCGCGGCCCTGTGGCCTGGGTATCTTTCGATGTGCACCCGTTACAAAATAATCGCAAAGTGTCTCTGCGCTGTGAGGCCCCAGTCATCGATCGCCGTATGGTAAAGAATACTAGCGGTGCCAGCGAAAAACGCTATGTGATTAAAGTACCCATGCGTCTGGGTGATCAGGTCTGGGATATTGAGCTCACCTTGAGCAACCGTGACAGCATGGGCTATCGCATGTTACTGGGTCGTGAGGCAATGACCGGTCGTGTGCTGGTCGATCCATCCGCTAGTATGAATCTGGGGCGAATTTCTGACCTTGAGTTACGTGATATGTACGGCATTACACCCAGTGCCAAAAATGGATTAAAAATAGCCCTGTTAGCGAGCAATCCAGACCTATACAGCAATCAGCGCATTATGGAAGCCGGAGAAGAGCGCGGCCATGAAATGGTGTTTTACAATATTAAAGATTGCTATATGAAGCTGGATGACGAGATGCCAGAAGTCCACTACCGCGGTGGTCATATAGTAAATGGTTTGGATGCGGTGATTCCACGCATCCGTCCCAGCGCAACATTTTATGGCTGTGCGCTGACCCGACAGTTCGAAAGTATGGGAGTCTATGTTCAAAACAGTTCACTGGCCATCAGCCAGTCGCGAGATAAGTTATTTTCTCTTCAGCTGTTAATTAAAAGTGGCCTGGATATTCCTCTTACCGGATTTGCCAACTCGCCCATCGATACTAATGAGTTGATCGATATGGTTGGTGGCGCGCCACTGATTGTCAAACTGCTGGAGGGAAGTCAGGGGCGAGGCGTGGTGTTGGCCGAGACCAAAAAAGCTGCACAGAGTGTGATCAATGCCTTTAAAGCGGTAAAGGCCAACTTGCTAGTGCAAGAATTTGTTAAAGAGGCGGGTGGCAAAGACCTGCGTTTATTTGTCATTAACGGCAAGGTCAAAGCGGCGATCCAAAGGGAAGCGGCGCCAGGTGAATTTCGCGCCAATATTCACCAGGGTGGCAGCGCATCCGTAGTGCGCCCCAGTGCCGAAGAGCGCCGCCTGGCAGTTAAGGCCGCCAAAGCCATGGGTCTTGCTGTAGCTGGTGTTGACCTGATTCGCTCCAAGACAGGACCACTGTTATTGGAGGTGAACTCATCTCCCGGACTTGAGGGCATAGAGGCGGCGACCGAAAAAGATGTGGCGGGCATGATGATTGCGGCTATTGAACAGCAGCTAAAATGGGACCCCAATAGCCCCTAATTGATCAGGCTGTAACCAGTGGGGCCTGTTAGTTCTTCCAAAAAGTAGGCGTAAATAGCACCAGCAAGGTGAATATTTCCAGACGTCCAAGAAGCATGCCCCAGCAGAGTACCCACTTGGCAAAGCTGCCAACATCTGCATAGTTGGTGGCTACCGCACCCAGGCCGGGGCCAAGATTATTCAGTGCCGCCGCGGTTGCTGACCAGGCGGTTACATAGTCCAACCCTGATGCCAGCAGCAACAGCACCATCAGGTAGAAAATTGCCAGATAAACTCCCACGAAGGCCCAAATAGCATCAGACACGCGCTCTGGAATCTTGCGGTTGCGAATCTTGATGGGCAGCAGTGCGTTGGGATGCACAAGCCGGTAGATTTCTCTAATACCCTGCTGGGCCAGAATCAGCATGCGCCCAATCTTAATGCCGCCGCCAGTCGAGCCCGCACAGGCGCCAAAGAAGGATAGAAACAACAGAAAGAAAGGTAAGAAAGTTGGCCAGGCATTAAAGTCAGCAGTGGCAAACCCAGTGGTAGTCATAATCGAAATTAGCTGAAATGCGCCCTGGCTAAAACTCTTATCCCAGTCGTAGGTACCGCTGTAATAGAGATAGAGGCAGGTGATAGCCATACCCACCAGTAACAGATAGATATACATTCTGGCCTCGGGATCAGCCCAGTAGTAACCCAGCTTGCGGTTGTGCAGCACATGATAGTGCAGAGCGAAGTTGAGGCCAGAGACGATCATAAAAAATGAACAGATAGCCATAATTGTGCCACTGTCAAAGAAGCCAATGCTGGCGTCATGGGTCGAAAATCCGCCAATGGCTACCGTTGAAAAGCTGTGGCTAATGGCGTCAAAACCATTCATGCCCGCCATCCAGTAGGCCAGTGCGCAGACTGTGGTCAAGCCAAGATAAATTTTAAACAACACATTGGCGGTTTCAGTAATCCGCGGGGTCAGCTTGGAATCTTTCATCGGCCCTGGCGTTTCGGTGCGATAAATCTGCATGCCCCCAACCCCCAGCATAGGCAGAATAGCTACCGCAATAACCACAATACCAATACCACCCAGCCATTGCAGCTGCTGACGGTAGTAGAGAATGGATTTGGGCAGATCGTCTAGCCCAGAAATCACTGTGGCCCCGGTGGTGGTCAAACCGGAAATCGATTCAAACAGCGCATCCATAAAGCTTAGGTTGGGTGCCTCCGAGAGCATCAGCGGCAGAGCACCGAAGGTACTCAGCACCAGCCAGAAAAAGACCGTGACAATAAAACCATCACGGGTGCGCAGCTCGCCCTGTTTGTTTTTTGCTGGCAACCAAAACAGCAATCCAACGAGCAAGGTAATAACAAAGGCGCTAATAAAGGTTTGCGAAGTCTGTTCACCATAGATCCAGGCTACGATAATGGGTGTCAACATGGTCAGGCTGAAGATCATCAGCAAAAAACCAAGTACCCGAGCTGTAACCGCTAAATGCATATCAAGCCATAACCTAGAAGAAGCTAAAGTTAACCGCGAATAATTTTTCCACGGCTTTGGTATTTTCTTTATCCACCACAAAGACAATTACATGGTCTTCGGCTTGAATTACTGTGTCGTGATGGGCGACCAGCACCTCGCCGTTGCGCACCAGAGCGGCGAGGGTTGCCCCCGGCGGAGATTTGATATCGCCAATAGCGCGGCCTACAACCTTGGAACTCTTTTTGTCACCGTGCACAACAATCTCAAGGGCCTCAGCTGCACCGCGTCGTAGTGAGTGCACGCTTACCGTGTCTCCTCTGCGCACATGGGCCAACAGAGAGCTGGTGGTGGCCTGCTGGGGTGAAATAGCAATATCAATCTCACCACCCTGCATCAGATCGGCGTACACCGGATTGGAAATCAATGTCATGACCTTTTTAGCGCCCAGCCGTTTAGCCAGCAGCGAGGCCATGATATTCACCTCGTCATCATTGGTTAGGGCGAGAAAAACATCGGTTTTATCAATATTCTCGTCCAGCAATAGCTCCTGGTCAGTAGCCGACCCCTTCAATACCACGGCCCTATTGAGTTTCTCAGAAAGATAGGCGGCGCGCTTATCGGAGTACTCAATAATTTTAATATTGTATTCCTCCTCCAGGGCCTTGGTCAGGCGGAAGCCAATATTGCCACCTCCGGCAATTACCAGACGATGGTAGGGTTTTTCCAGGCGGCGCAGTTCACCCATTACTTTGCGAATGTTTTTCTTGGCAGCGATAAAGAACACCTCATCGCCGTCCTCAATAACTGTATCCCCTTCGGGGAATATCGCCCGATCTTTGCGATAAATCGCAGCGACTCGAGCGTCGACATTGGGCATATGTTCTTTTAATGTGCGCAATTCCTGATTGACCAGAGGGCTATCTTTAACTGCTCGCAGGCCCACCAACTGAATAATGCCGTCGGCAAAATCCAGCACCTGAAGAGCTCCTGGCTGCTCTACCAGTTTGCGAATATAGTCTGTCACCACCTGCTCGGGGGTAATCATCACATCCACTGGCATATGTTTATCATTAAACAGCAGCTTTTTATATTTTGGATTGGTGTAGTTGGGGGCACGAACCCGGGCAATTTTGGTGGGGGTGTGGAATAGTGAATAGGCCACCTGACAGGCGATAATATTAATCTCGTCGCTGTTGGTTACGGCCACCAGCATATCGGCATCTTCAATACCGGCTCTGACCAACACATCGGGGTAACAGCCGGTGCCTGGCACAGTGCGAATATCCAGTCGATCTTGCAGGGCGCGCAGAGCGTTGTCGTTAATATCGACAACCGTAATATCGTTATATTCTCGGGCCAGGTTCTCTGCCAGAGTAGCGCCAACCTGTCCGGCGCCGACTATTACTATTTTCATGGTCATTCCGAGTTGTTGTCAGCTGCCTTTTGCAGCCGCGAGTAGTAAAACCCATCGTTGCCATTGATTTTGGGAAATAACTGTCGCCCGTAATCTGTTTTGGTTCCCCAGTCAGCATCAATACTCAGCAGAGAGGCATCCGCATTTGCGGCTAAAAACTGCTCAATTACCTGGTCGTTTTCATCAGGCAACACAGAGCAGGTTGCGTACAGCAGGATGCCGCCTGTCTTCAAAGTCTGCCAAAGCTTGTTGATCAGTAGCAGCTGGATAGCCGACAGCTTAGCAATATCCGCGGGTTTGCGCAGTATTTTGATATCTGGATGCCGACGAATAACCCCAGAGGCCGAACAGGGCGCATCGATCAGTATGCGATCAAAGTGCTGGCCGTCCCACCATTGCTGAGTATCGCCGGCGTCGGCAGCAATAATTTCAGCCTCCAGGCCCAGGCGCTGCAGGTTTTCTTCAACACGGGTCAGGCGGCGTGGTTCGAGATCTACAGCCACCACGCGGGCCAGATCAGGCTGGCTTTCGAGTATATGACAGGTTTTGCCCCCTGGTGCGCAGCAGGCATCAAGCACTATCTGCCCTGGCTCAAGCAGTAATAGAGGAGCGGCCAGCTGAGCTGCCTCGTCCTGCACGCTGATATAACCATTGGCGAACGCTGGAAGGAGGGACACGTCCATCGGCGCATTTAACAGTATTCCCTGAGCACTATGACAGGCCTCTGAGCCGCTAATTTCTGCCTCAGCCAATTGAATAAGGTAATCTGCACGGGAACTACGCAGAGCATTTACTCTCAGCATCATCGGCGCCTGATGGTTGTTTGCGGCAATAATTTGCTTTGCGGTTTGTGCAGGCCAGGACTCGGCAATCTTGTTGAGCAGCCATTTTGGATGGGCAGACTGAAATACCTGACTGCTCTCTTGCTGCTCCAACAGTTCCTGGCGCTGCCGCTGAAAGTTGCGCAGCACTGCGTTTACCAGGCCCTTGGCCCAGCGGCGTTTTAGTTTAGTGGTGGCGGAGACGGTCTCATTGAGTATGGCATGCTCAGCAATACGCATATGCATCAGCTGGTAAAGGCCACAGGCCAACAGCCCCTGAACTTCTAGATCTTTTTCCCGTAATGGTTTGGCCAGCAGCTGTTTAAGTAAAATAGCGATCTGGGGATACCAGCGCATGGTGCCAAAACACATTTCTTTTAACAGCGCGCGATCTTTTTCTGCAACCTTGTCGCTATACTCGGGCAATAGTGCTGACAGAGACTTCCCCCGCAACACGCTGGCAATAACCTCTGCGGCGGCAGCGCGAACATTCATGGATTACGCGCCAAGCTGTCGACCAACAGCAAGTAAATCAGCACGGGACTTTAAAATCTCAGAGACCGGCATCCTAGCTTTACCGGCAAGTTGAATTTCGGTCAATCGCAGGCTCCCCTGCCCGCAGATAACCAGCAAGCCATCGCTGTTGGAGCTAATGATCTGCCCAGCTCTGCCACCAGCCGTTTCAGAACTAACTGTCGCAGCCCAAACTTTTAGCCGCTGGCCGTCAATCAATGTGTATGCTGCGGGAAAGGGATTAAAGGCGCGGATGCGTCGATCTATAGTCAGCGCCTCTGCTGACCAGTCAATCAGGGCCTCCGCCTTATCAATCTTGCTGGCGTAGGTACTCTGGCTATGGTCCTGGACGACGCTGACGGCGACGCCCTTTTCCAGCCGGAGCAAATCGTCCAACAGTGCTGCAGCACCTAGTTTAGCCAGCTTGTTGTAGAGAGAGCCGCTAGTTTCCTGTGGATCAGTAGGGCAGCGGCTGATGCTCAGCATGGCACCAGTATCCAGGCCGGCATCCATCTGCATAATGGTCACACCAGATTCCGGATCACCAGCCTCAACTGCTCTCTGGATAGGCGCCGCGCCGCGCCAGCGCGGCAAAATAGAGCCATGAACATTAATGCAGCCGAGGCGGGGAATATCCAGTACCGACTGGGGCAGAATTAGCCCGTAGGCTACAACTACCATAATATCTGCACCAAACTCAGCCAGCACAGACAGCTGTTCCTTTGATTTTAGAGAGACGGGCTGACAAACAGGCAAGCCCTGCTGCTCAGCCAGCAGTTTGACTGGACTGGCGGTCAGTTTTTTACCGCGGCCTGCGGGACGATCTGGTTGGGTATAGACGGCGACTACAGAATGGCGATCATCATTGATAAGCGCTTGAAGATGTGTGGCAGCAAAGTCTGGGGTACCAGCGAAGATAATCTTCAATCAGTGTTACCTATGCCCGTTGTTTTTTGAGTTTTTTACGAATGCGATCGCGCTTTAACGGCGACAGATAATCGACAAATAATTTGCCTTCAAGATGATCGATTTCATGCTGTATGCACACGGCTAAAAGACCAATGGCCTCCTCCTCAAATGGATTGCCATCGCGATCCAGCGCGCGAATCATTACATGGGCTGGACGATCTACCACCTCATAGAAACCTGGTACAGACAGGCAGCCTTCGTCATAGGGCTGGGTGCCTGGTTCGAGAATCTCGATCTCGGGGTTAATGTAGACTCTGGGTTGGTCTCTATCCTCAGAGATATCCATCACAATTACTCGCTCATGAACATCTACCTGAGAGGCCGCCAAACCAATACCTTTAGCCTCTTCCATGGTCTCAAACATATCATCGACCAGCTGGGCAATGCGCTCATCAACTTTGGCAACCGGCTCAGCTTTGATGCGCAGCCTGGGGTGGGGATATTCAAGAATGTTTAATCTAGCCATAGCGAATGTGATGAATTTCTAAAAAATAAGTTAAAAGCACTGCTAACATAAAGTTAACTCGTCACCGATTTCAAGGTAATGGGTGATTCATGGAGCAATTATACACTAACGCGGTGCAGGGAAAGGACTCGGAAAGATGAAAAAAGCACTACTCGGCATTATTCTTATGTTCAGCACTGCGGTAGCCACAGTGCAAACCAGCGTCGCCTCAGACGATTTAAATCCTCTATTTAATGCCACAGTGCCCGAGCAATATCAAGTGGTTGCCGGAGATACATTGTGGGATATCGCTGCTCTGTATCTTCGCGACCCCTGGATGTGGCCAGAAATCTGGTACGCCAATCAACAGATAGCCAACCCACACCTTATTTACCCCGGAGATATTATCAGTTTGGTCTATATCGATGGTCGCCCCAGATTAATGCTGAGCCGCAACCGCGAAGAAAAGCTTTCACCACAAATCCGGCCTGAGGATCACAGGGCCCCAATTCCCGCCCTGCCCTTGGAAACTATCGAGAATTTTCTGTCGAAAAACCGCGTCGTCAGCGACAGTCTATTCAAATCGGCACCCTATGTGCTGGGAGGCTATGAGCGACGGTTATTGGTTGGCATAGGAGACGATTTTTATGCGCGCGGCGATTTTAGCGACCAGCGTTTGGATTATGGTATCTATCGCCGCGGTACGCCCTACATTGATCCTTTGAGCGGTGAACTATTGGGTATTCGCGCTCAATCCGTAGGCAGGGCTCAGGTCAAGGTGGTCAAAGATGATATTGCTACATTGGGCACAACCTATGCCGAAGGGGAAATACGGGCCAAGGACCGACTATTGCGCCGCGAAGACAACCTGCTGCCCTCAACGTTTTACCCCAGAGCGCCCGAGGCAGAGATTAATGCCGTCGTTATTAGTGTAGAGGGTGGTGTGCGCAATGCCGGAGCCCTCGACGTGGTAGCAGTTAATCGCGGTGATCGCGACGGCCTCCAGGCTGGCGATACCCTGGCTATTTATAAAATGGGAGAGTTGGTTAAGGACCAGGTTGCCAAAAGGCTGGTACGCCTTCCAGACGAGCGCATAGGACTGCTTATGATTTTTCGCACCTACCAGAAAATGAGTTTTGGGCTGGTGTTAGTGGCAGACCGCCAGCTTGATCTCGGCGACCTTGCGCGAAACCCCTGATCGCGAGGATATAACATGTCCCCTTCTGAGTCGGGCTCGCATAGTCGAGAAGAGCTGCATTTTGCCCTGGTATCTCAACTACTCGAGGCGTTTACCCAGAGCCTACAAACTGAAATGCTGGCCCAATATGGCAGCTATCGGGAAATTTTTACTCGCGCCGATATTACTTGCCAGCCAGTTGTAGCTATTCGGGAGCAGTACCATCAGGGCCATTGGCGGTCGACACTGGAGTCATTGCTGAGCCAGGTTGAGAGCTGCGGTGCAAAAATACTACCTATTACTCATGCAGATTATCCGCCCCAACTTCGCGATATACACAGACCTCCGCCGATTCTCTACGTGCTCGGCAACAGCGATCGACTGCACCTGCCGCAGATAGCAATAGTGGGCAGCCGACGCATGACCAGGGGTGGAGAGTCCAATGCACGGCAGTGGGCACAGTATTTAGCCGAAGCCGGCTTCACTATCACCAGTGGACTGGCGCTGGGCGTTGATGGTGCAGCTCACCGGGGCGCCCTGCAGGCGTCTCAGGCTGTGGGTACCACCATTGCTGTGATGGCCACGGGCATTGATCAGATATATCCCTATCGCCACCGTCAGCTGGCCGATCAGATACTGCAGGCCGATGGAGCCCTAATCACAGAGTTTGCTCCGGGCAGTGAGCCTGTGGCTGCCCGCTTTCCCCAGCGCAACCGAATTATCAGCGGCTTAAGCTTGGGGGTGCTGGTGGTTGAGGCCGCACTTAAAAGCGGATCTCTGATCACTGCCCGCTATGCCATGGAGCAGGGACGTGAAGTCTTTGCGATACCCGGCTCGATTCACAATCCCCAGAGTCGGGGCTGTCATTCGCTGATTAAGCAGGGTGCCAACCTGGTGGAGACCGCGGCAGATATTATTGCAGAGCTGGCAGGGCCACTGGCTGGTCTTCAGGATTCGCTGCCCCAGCCTCCAGCGGCCACAGTCGCGGCTACCCTAGATACTGAGGAAACCCATCTCCTAAACCAGCTGGGTTTTGAAGCCTCTGATCGAGATAGCTTAAGCACCCACTTTCCCGCAGAAAAACTCTCCCAACTACTAATCTCCCTAGAGCTAAAAGGCGTAATCTCCAACGAAGACGGCCTATATCAGCGTCTAATCTAAAGCCTGCAGTTGCACGGGGCTCAAAGTTCCGGTAGCCTGCGCGGTTCCTCAACATGGTGACTAAAAATGAGCAAACCCTTTGTAGCAATTTTGATGGGTTCCGATTCCGATTTGCCGGTAATGGAAGCCAGTTTTGAAATCCTTAAAAAGTTTGATATCCCCTTCGAAGTCAAGGTGACATCAGCACATAGAACGCCCGAAGCAACCCACAATTTTGTGACAGACGCCGATGCCCGCGGATGTGCAGCATTTATCTGTGCAGCCGGTATGGCCGCGCATTTGGCTGGTGCTGTTTCTGCGACTACTCTGAAGCCAGTGATTGGTGTGCCAATCAATGGTTCTCTGGATGGACTGGATGCGCTGTTATCTACTGTGCAGATGCCTGGAGGTATACCAGTGGCTACTGTTGCCATTGGCAAGGCTGGAGCCAAGAATGCTGCCTATCTGGCGGCACAGATTATTGGTACCTCTGACGCCGATATGCACCAGAAGCTGGTTGCTGAGCGTGCGGCTAATGCTACGGCAATTATCGCTAAAGATGCGGCATTGCAGGAAAAGCTTAAAAATAGCTGATCATCTGTGATCGATTGGAACAACCACCCCAATATCTGCTCTGCCGCAGAAATGCTGCAGGGCGGCGGGGTGGTTGCCTATCCCACCGAAGCTGTCTGGGGCCTGGGTTGTGACCCGTACTCCGAAGCTGCGGTTGAGAAAATCCTCAGTCTCAAAGGCCGCTCGGTCACCAAAGGCCTGATTTTAATCGCCGATTCCTCAGATCGCTTTGCACCCTTTTTACAGGGACTTGATCCAGATCATTTAGCGCGCTTTAACTCCATTTGTATCAAGCCCACGACCTGGCTAGTGCCTGATAATGGTACTGTGCCTCCGTGGATTCGCGGCGAGCACAGCACGCTGGCGCTGCGTGTTACTAGTCATCCTCTGGCGGCTGCGCTCTGTCGACTTTGCGCCAGTCCCATTGTGTCTACCTCGGCTAATCCTCAGGGTTTGCCTGCGGCTACCACCGGGGATAAGGTGTATAGCTACTTTGGCCAGAAAATTGATTTCCAGACAGAGGGATCAGTGGGTAGTAGCGGCAATGCCAGCGAAATCAGAGACTTAGTTAGCGGACAGATTGTCCGACCGGGATAATATGCAGCAAATTGACAAAAATCTGGTAAAAAATTACCTCCTTGAACTGCAGGACAGCATCTGTGCTGCTCTGCAAGCCGAGGATGGCGCTGAATGGCAAGAGGACAGCTGGGTGCGTGAAGAGGGCGGTGGAGGCCGCAGTCGCGTGGTGGTCGATGGGCCCCTGATTGAAAAAGGTGGGGTTAATTTCTCCCATGTATTTGGCGATCAGATGCCGGCCTCGGCAACCCAAAACCGCCCGGAATTGGCAGGCCGCAGCTTTGAAGCCATGGGCGTCTCCCTGGTGATTCACCCCAACAACCCCTATGTACCCACCTCCCATGCCAATGTACGCTTCTTTATTGCTGAAAAAGAGGGTGCAGAGCCAGTATGGTGGTTTGGTGGCGGCTATGACTTGACTCCTTATTATGGCAATGACGAAGACTGTGCTCACTGGCACAGTACCGCCAGGCAGGCCTGCGATCGGTTTTCTGAGGAGCTCTACCCCAGATTTAAGCGCTGGTGCGACGAGTATTTTTATTTAAAGCATCGCGATGAGCCGCGAGGTATTGGCGGGCTATTTTTCGATGATTTTAACGAGCTTGGCTTTGAGCAGAGTTTCGCATTTATGCGCAGTGTAGGTGACAGCTTTATCAATGCCTACCTGCCTATTGTTCAGCGCCGCCGAGATAGGAGTTATGGCGAGCGGGAGCGCAGCTTTCAGCTTTACCGCCGCGGCCGCTATGTTGAGTTTAATCTGGTCCATGACCGCGGCACATTGTTCGGCTTACAAACCGGCGGCCGCACAGAGTCTATACTGATGTCACTGCCACCACTGGTGCGCTGGGAATACAACTGGCAACCAGAGACTGGTAGTGCTGAGGCTGAGCTCTATGAAAAATATCTGCTGCGTCGAGACTGGGTGTCATCATGACTGATCGTTATGCTGTTTTTGGCAATCCGATTGCGCAGAGTAAATCACCAGAAATTCACCGTGCTTTTGCAGTACAGACTGTTCAGGCCATGGCGTACAGCAGGCAGCTAGTGGATATTGGCGACTTTGTATCGGCGGCTGACAGTTTTTTCCAAGCAGGCGGCAAGGGACTTAATATCACTGTGCCCTTTAAGCAAGATGCCTACAGCTATGGTTCGCGCCTTAGTGCCAGAGCTCGCCGCGCTGGTGCCGTCAACACCCTTGCGGTGCAAGAGGATGGCACTATTCTGGGAGACACCACAGATGGCGTGGGGCTGATCACAGATATCACCAAAAACCTCAATTGGAAGATTCGCGCCAAGCGAGTTTTGATTCTGGGTGCCGGTGGAGCCGTTCGCGGTGTGCTTGAGCCTCTGTTAGCTGAGCAGCCGCAACATGTGGTGATTGCTAACCGCAGTGTTGATAAAGCACTGCAACTGGCCAAGGGTTTTGCTGAGCTGGGCTATCTGTTGGGTTGTGGTTTGGATATGCTCGATGGCCAAGAATTTGACCTGATTATCAATGGCACCAGCGCCAGTCTGCAGGGCGGCATGCCGCCATTGCCCGACAGCCTGTTGGCGCCCGGTGCCGAGGCTGGTACAGCCGCCTGTTATGACATGATGTATGGTGCCGCCCCTACTCCGTTTATGAGCTGGGCTCGTCAGCGCGGCGCAAGAGCCTCAGACGGCTTGGGTATGTTGGTAGAGCAGGCTGCGGAGTCGTTTAATCTGTGGCGTGGCATTAGGCCTGAGACCCATCAGGTGTTAGATGCACTTCGCCTCAAGCTGGTTGCAGAGGCCAAAAGCAAAGCCTAACTCTGTGACTGCATCTCCGTCAGATACTGATCTTTCAGTTTGACGTAATTGGCCGGAGAATAGGTAAAAAATTGCTTTTCGCTGTCAGATAGGGCCCTTAGCTGTTTGCAGGGATTGCCCACATAGACATGGCCAGTTTCCAGAGTTTTGCCCGGCGGGACCATGCAGCCGGCGCCTATAATAACCTCGCTTTCAATCACCGCCCCATCATTAACTATGGCGCCGTTACCCACCAGTATGCGGTCGCCCAGAGTACAGCCGTGGAGTACGGCGCGGTGGCCGATCACCACATCATCACCAATGGTCAGTGGCCAGCCATCGGGGTTAAAGTCTGAGGCATGGGTTATATGCAGTACTGCATTGTCTTGAACGTTGGATCTGGCACCGACCACAATGCGGTGCATATCACCACGAATCACGGCTCCTGGCCACACTGAGGCATCGTCACCTAGACTGACATCGCCGATAACAGTAGCTGCGGGGTCTATATAGACCCGCTGACCCAGTTGGGGAGAAATGCCTCGATGGGAGCGAATTGAGTGATCCATAGTTTATGATGTCCTCTATAATAGAGCTCCTATTGTGGTGAACTACCCATGGCTTTTACAACTAAAAAACAATTTATTGCAGGAGTTACCTGCCCCAAATGCGCCGAGATGGACAAGATTCAGGCTTATACAGAGGACGGAATTAACTATCGCGAATGTGTCAGCTGTGGCTTTAAGGACGAGATGCGCCTTTCGTCGGCCCCGCGTGAGCTAGAGACAAGAGTCAACACAGATGCCAGCGAGATTGCCCGCCAGACTCAACCGGTCAAATTAATGGACCCTAGCTAACTATCTTTGGCGGAGGCTTTGCTGCTGGTTTTAATGCAGGCGCACGCGGCTATTTTGGCTTTTAAACAGCAGGCGAATATTTGAGGAGTCGGTGAGGCAGGGATAGCGGGCAACCGGATCGTTGCTCAGAGTGCCAGCATAGTCTTGCAGTTTGTCCTGCACCACTTTATCTCCATTGATGGCCTTGACCAGCTTGTCGTTAAGCAGCTGGATGGCGCCATCAATTTGATTGGCAAAGGGCTCGCCAATAATATGGTGCACAATCAGGTTTGAGCGAGTCATATCTACAGGGATCACCGGGCAGTGATAGCTGGCATTGAGTACATCGTTGAGCTCCTCAAGCAGGCGGTGAGCCAGATAGGCCTGGTACATATGAGCTTCGAGGTTCTCTTCGTCGGAGACCACTTCTACGGGTGCATCTAGAAACTCTTTGGCGGTGACCACCTGCCGTGCTATTTCACCGCCAATATCTGCCATGCTGAGAAAATCTTCGAAGGCACGGATAAAGTCTGGCACCAGTTCCACGTAGCGCTCGATAAACGACGCCAGAGCTGCAGTGCCGTCATTTTCACGCAGATTGATGGAGTGGTGCAGGTGTTTTACTCGCTCATTTAAGTAGGCGATTAAAAACTCACTGGTCTGTGCTGAAAGTGGCAGCATTTAGGGCTCTCTTTCACCGTTATAATGTGATCTGCTGGCGGGTCGCAGCCGTTATAATACTTGGCGATACGCTCCCTAACCAAACGCGTCTACCGTTAAATCTAGCAGATTTTAGGCGCGCCGACAGAAAGTTTGCGACTCTGACCCATCGGACATAAAAATTAATGCCCCAGAAAGGCTAATTTGACTACTTTCACGCTAGAGATACGTATCGACTTTTGCTACACTCGCGGCGCATTTTAAAGCGCTCATTTGATTTTTTAGAGCGTCCATACAGAGGAAGAGCTTTAATTCCTAATTTACCACGGAGAAACAAGCGATGTTGAAAAGAGCGAAAGCACTTTTCTTGGGTCTGCTGAGTCCAGTTATTGCATTAGTAGTGGCAGGCAGCGTTAGCGCGGAGAGCGCAATGCGGCAACTCAATATGCCTCAGGGAGTGACCGAAGTTAGTCAAGCAGCCTACGATATTCACATGATTATGATGTGGATCTGTACGGTGATCGGCGTTGCCGTATTTGGCTTTATGTTTTACGTTATGTACGCCCACCGCAAATCCCGCGGCGCGGTAGCGGCAAACTTCCATGAAAACCACGTTGTAGAGCTGATCTGGACTATTGTTCCAGCGCTGATTTTGATTGTAATGGCAATCCCAGCAACCTCTGCGCTGCTGAAGGTGTACGACACTGAAAATGCAGACATCGATATTAAGGTTACTGGATATCAGTGGAAGTGGCAGTACGAATATATTGGCGAAGGCGTTAAATATATGAGTGAGCTGCGCACCTCCCAGGATGAAATTTATGGTCGCGCGCCAAAAGGCGAACATTATCTCCGTGAAGTAACAGAGCCTCTGGTAATCCCAACCGGCAAAAAAGTTCGCTTCCTGATCACTGGTAATGACGTTATCCACAGCTGGTGGGTTCCTGACTTCGGCGTTAAGCGCGATGCGGTTCCAGGGCTGTTTACTGCCGCTTGGGCAAAGACTGATGTTCCCGGCACCTATGTCGGTGAATGTACAGAGCTATGTGGCCTTGGCCATGCCTTTATGCCCGTGGTTGTAGAGGTTAAAGAAGAAGCTGAGTACAACGAGTGGCTGGCCGGCAAGAAAGCCGAAGCCGCCGAGTACGCTTCAACTATCGGCAAAGAGTGGAGCTTCGACGAGCTGATGGTTCGCGGTGAAGACGTTTATAACCGCTCCTGTGCGGCCTGTCACCAGGCTGACGGCAACGGTATTCCCGGAGTCTTCCCAGCACTGAAAGACAGCCCTATTGCACTGGGTTCAAAAGAGGGCCATATCGCTGTTCTTATCGATGGCGTGGCGGGCACATCTATGCAGTCTTTCGCTGATCAGCTTTCAGAAGTTGATATCGCTGCGGTCGTTCACTACGAGCGCAACGCATGGGGCAATGATGTTGGCGACGTAACTCAGCCGATTGATGTCCTCAACTACAAACAAGGCCAATAGGGAGTATTTGATATGGCACATGGTCCCGCAACTCTGGCTGATGGCTGGGGAAAATATATAAGCCGTTGGGTGTTCACCACCAACCACAAAGATATCGGCACACTGTACCTCTGGTTCAGCTTTGCGATGTTTATTATGGGCGGCGCATTCGCAATGATTATTCGCGCAGAACTCTTTCAGCCAGGTATGCAGCTGATTAAACCTGAGTTCTTTAACCAGATGACCACCATGCATGGCCTGGTCATGGTATTTGGTGCGATTATGCCAGCCTTTGTTGGTCTGGCTAACTGGTTGATTCCGATGATGATCGGCGCTCCAGATATGGCATTGCCACGCATGAATAACCTGAGCTTCTGGATTCTACCCTTCGCATTTGCGATTCTGACGGCCACATTGTTTATGGAAGGTGGCGGTCCAAACTTTGGTTGGACATTCTACGCACCACTCTCAACCACCTATGCACCGGATACAGTGAACTACTTTATCTTTGGCGTGCATATTATGGGTGCATCATCAATCATGGGTTCGATTAACATTATCGCCACGGTAATGAATATGCGCGCACCTGGCATGACCTATATGAAAATGCCGCTGTTCGTATGGACCTGGGTTATTACCGCGTTCTTGCTGGTGGCAGTAATGCCAGTACTGGCCGGCGCAGTAACCATGATGCTGATGGATATCAACTTTGGTACCAGCTTCTTTGATGCTGCTGGTGGCGGTGATCCGGTTCTGTTCCAGCACGTGTTCTGGTTCTTCGGTCACCCTGAGGTATACATTATTATTCTGCCCGCCTTTGGTGTGGTTTCACAGATTATTCCAACCTTCAGCCGCAAGCCGCTGTTTGGCTACTCGTCTATGGTTTACGCCACGGCCGCAATTGCCTTCCTGTCGTTTGTAGTATGGGCTCACCATATGTTTACCGTTGGCATGCCAATCGCCGGTGAGCTGTACTTTATGTACGCCACCATGTTGATTGCTGTACCCACTGGTGTGAAGGTATTTAACTGGATCACCACCATGTACAGAGGCTCATTGACCTTTGAAACCCCAATGCTGTTCAGCATCGCATTTGTGATTCTGTTTACCTTTGGTGGCTTCACCGGAATGATGCTGTCGATTGCAGCCGCGGATATGCAGTACCACGACACCTACTTTGTAGTTGCTCACTTCCATTATGTAATGGTTGCTGGTGCGGTATTCAGTGGTACAGCTGCTGTCTACTACTGGCTGCCTAAGTGGTGTGGCAAGATGTATGACGAAACCATGGGTAAGGTTCAGTTCTGGATTGCCTTTATCGGCTTCAACATTGCCTTTATGCCTCAACACTTCCTCGGTCTGGCTGGTATGCCGCGTCGTTACGCCGATTACGGTCTGCAGTTTGCTGACTGGAACATGGTATCGAGCATTGGTGCATTTATGTACGGCGGTGCACAGATCCTGTTCCTGTTTAACGTGATTCGCACCATTGGTTGGGGTAAGCCCACCGATGATCCCAAGGTTTGGGAAGGTGCAGAGGGCTTGGAGTGGACAGTACCCACACCAGCGCCTTACCACACGTTTGCTAAGCCACCACAAGTTAAGTAAGAGGCTGCATAGACATGCCGGCGGAATCTAAGACTCCACTGCTAATGGCGAAACTTGTCGCCCTGGCAGCCGCCATGTTTATGTTTGCAATATTTGTTTTGCCGCCCCTCTACGATCTCTTTTGTGAGATCACAGGGATCGGCGGCAAGACAGATGGTGCCTATACAGCAGTTGCTGTAGAAGTAGATACATCGCGCGATATTGAGGTGCAGTTTGTTGCCACCAACAATGCCACCATGCCCTGGGATTTTTATC
>JAYPYO010000026.1:0-28870 GCA_038135995.1 Porticoccaceae bacterium | reverse complement strand
CATTTCAGCGCAGCATCACCAGAAGTGCCATTAAAA
Organism: Porticoccaceae bacterium; assembly: GCA_038135995.1. GTDB lineage: Bacteria > Pseudomonadota > Gammaproteobacteria > Pseudomonadales > Porticoccaceae > HTCC2207. Next base: position 28,834 of record JAYPYO010000026.1, on the reverse strand, counting down.
CCCAGGCCTGGGAGATTCGCCGTGCGCTGGAGCTAGCCCGAGGGCTGGCACTGACCCAGCAGCAGATATGGAAGGTTTGCATAGCCAACAGTGCGGCCCAGTGTGTGAAGCAATATGGTGAGCGGCTGCTGGTTTTTAGGGATAGTGACAATAACTATCGCGTTGATGACTCGGACCTTTTGTATCGAGATCATCGCCTATCGGATCTGGATATCAAACTGTCCGCCTCTGGTCGACGGGCCGTGCGCTACAAACCCAATGGCGAGGCCATGGACTCAGGCAATTTCCTGGTCTGCGGTAACAGAGCAATCACTGATTACGGCCGTCAAGCTATCATCTTTCGCAGTGGCAGGGTGCGCCTAACTCGGGATTCCGACAATGATGGTTACGATGAAAAAGGGGCACAGAAAATACAGTGTCCATAATATAAACAAGCCTGTCACCACAGCTGGTCATATCTGACTTAGTTTTTAATGTTCTTAATTCATTGATGCCCTGTAAACAGCAAGACAGCTTTGATGGAGCAAAAAACTATGTATGCAGCCTATTTGCTAAGGGCATTTTCACTGGTAGAAATGCTAATTACTCTGGGGGTGATTAGTATACTGGCCGCTATAGCCTATCCCAGTTATCAGCAGTATCTGGTGCGCGCTAATAGTGCTGCCACCAAAGCCTATTTGCTTGAGCTATCCAGCCTGCAAACTGAATTTATATTCGAAAATCACAGCTATACAGATAGCTTTGCGGATCTGGGTGCCAGCCCTAAAGCAAGGGTTAGTGAGCACTATGAGATCGCTATTGTTAATGTAGCTGAGTCATTATCACCGCCCAGTTTTACCCTTCAGGCTGTGCCTAAAACAAATTCCCCCCAGCACAGGGCTGGAACTTTATGGCTAAACCACCTTGGTCAGACGAGTGACAATTGGGATGATTAAGGGAGTGATCAAGGGTGCCAACTGCAGGGTGCCACAACCATTTTCTGGGCATGCTGCTGGTGCAGGCTTTACCATGATCGAGGTGCTGGTTAGCCTGCTGATATTTTCCATCGGCCTGCTTGGCTACACCAGCCTTAGCAGCATGGTGCAGGCAAGACAGCTGGAGATCATTCAGCGAGTCTATGGGGTTCAGATGGTCGATTTATTAGCTGCTCAGCTTGCTGCCAACCCAGTGAGTAAGCAGCAGATTGAAGATAGCTTTAACCAGTGGAATCTATTAGTGGCGGAGTCGGGCCTGCTGCATGGTAAAGGCTGTATTGAAGAGGCGGGCGCTGGCCACTATAGAGTAGCTGTGGCCTGGCAGGGGCTGACAGAAACCAGTGCACGACCCTCTTCGTCTTGCGGTGCTGGTGACTATGGTGCAGATGGTTTGCGTCGAGTGATCAGTCGTAGTCTCTATATTCCAGAGCTTGGCTCTCTGGGTTCTGGAGGCAATCAATGATCAGGCTAAGGGAATCAGGATTTTCTTTAATCGAACTTATTGTCTCTCTGGGCCTCGGATTATTTTTAATTGCCATAATGATCAACAGCACCAGTGCTATTTTTAGATCCGGCCGCAGCATAGAGCAAACTGGAGAGGTTGCCGAGACAGGTCGCTATCTGAGTGATCTACTAAACACTGAGCTGCGCCTGGCCGGATTTTTTGGTCAACTTGAGTATCTGACTGACCCCAGCGCAGAGTTGCCAGATATCTGTTTAGGGCCTTTAAAGGCAGGAGTGCACAACGCCATGGCATTCCCGGTTCAGGGTCTTGACAATGTGCCAGCGGGACAGAGACTCTGTGGTGGTGATTTGTTACTGGCAGGTTCTGATGTGCTACTGGTACGCCGGGCAGATACCAGCGTGCAGACAGCTGACAGTAAATTTATTCCAACCCAGCACTATATTCAGGCCATGGCTGACAGGTTTACAGTTGCCGTTGGTGCCGAGCAATCGAGCTTTAATCTCCGTCAAGCCGACGGAGTAACCCCTGCGCCAATCCGGGCATGGCATCAGACTATTTATTATGTCTCCGCAGATAATAACTTTAAGCGCCGACGTTTTTATCGAGGCTGGTTGAGCCCAGCGGAACCACTGGCCGAGGGGGTGGACGACTTTCAATTGGTCTATGGTATTGACCGCTCTGGTGATGGTAATGCCAATGCGCAAAGTCAGCAGCCAGCTTTTATCAATAGCCCGGGCTCCACAGAGGACTGGGCCAATACTATTGCCATAGAGTTTTATTTGCTGATTAGCAGTGCCGACGCATCTGCAGTGACCACAGAGCAAATAAGCTACAGCTATGCCGACAGGACCGGCCTGGTATTTGAAGACAATAAAATACGCAGGCTAATTAAAGGATTTGCCCCTGTGGAAAATATCAGGGGTCCAAGGCAGTGATAAAAGGGGAGCGACAGTGATGGATCCAATGAGTAGGGATTGCCAAACTGGACTGGTCCTGCTGACTAGCCTGGCTTTACTGTTGCTGCTAAGTCTTTTAGCCAGCGCCAGTTTGCGGCTGGTTAATCTCAATGGGCTATTAGCCAATCATCACCAGAGCTCTTCGCTCACACAGCAGTTTGCGCAAAATATGATTAATCATCTGCTGGCAGATAGTCGCCTTTTTACAGGGCAGAAAACTGCAATTGATCCGGCAGTGCTGCAGGCCATGGTCACAGATAAGCTGTCAGACTCTGACGCCGGGCCAGTGACTGGCGAGGTGCTAAGCATTACCTGCGTGGCCGAGAAAAGACTCAATGGCTGCAGTATTGATGCAGGAGGTCAATGTGCATCGCGCTATTACTGGGAGCTCAGTGTTCGCACTAGCCATGCAACTTCTCTGACCCAATCAGAAATAACCCAGGGCTTTAGCTTTGATTATTTATCCGGTTACTGTCCCCAATAAACCGCCAGGAGGCCAATTGTGAAAATCCAATTCCACCACCTTTTTTTATCTGCGCTGTTGCTGGTCCCGCTGGCGACTGAGGCTGAGCCCCTGCAGATAATACTGTCGGGAGCCACTGAGGATATCAGGGCAGTATCACTGGATAGCCCCTGCAATCAAAATCCCGTTATTGGCACAGCTGAGGCATCCACTGATCGGGCCCATGGCATCAAACTGGTAGGTGCCCAGACAGACAGACTTATTTGGCAGCTGGATACCATGGAATTTGCTGTCTGCGCTGATATTACAGCGGTTGATAGCAATGAGGATGGCTATATCGACCGCCTGTATTTTGCCAATACAGGAGGGCAGCTATGGCGCCTGGAGCTAGAGGGCGATGATAAGGATCTGTGGCGAGCCCAACTGCTGCTGGAGCTGCAGGGAGGGCAACCATTTTTTACCGCGCCCGATGTAGTAGTCAGTCAGGATGGTAGCTACTAAGGGGTGATTATTGGTTCTGCAGCTGTGCAGCAGAACGGTACCCAACCCATACAAAATTATTTAATTTTCTATCGCGACCACTGTGTGCAGATAGCTGCGACCAACTGTACTGCAGGCACAAAAACTCTGTCCGATCTGCAACAGTTAATTCACCCCAATAGGGCGCAACAGCCTCTGGATAAACATAGATACAATAATGGCTGGTATCTGCCGCTGGCTCCAGATGAGATCACAGTGACTCGGGCGGTGACCAATAACTACACCACTTTGGTTGCCACTTTTAATTCTGCCAAGCAGAGCCCCTACACTGATAGCACCTGTCAGCATAGCGACTGCTCAGCTGCTGGTGAGTCCCGGCTCTATTACTTTAATCCCTTCTATTTTGATAGCGACCCTGAGCTTGAGGACAAACCCTACTACCGACTGGTGGAGGCTGCAGACCGGCATGGGGGAGCAGAACCATTGCCTGAGCCAGAGCCATTTATCCAGCTGCCAGAGCCCGCATCTTGTCAGGGGCAGGGTTGTAGCTCCCAGGGGCCGATTATTGCAGGCTTTAACTTTGGTGATATCCAGCAGCAGATAGAGCTACCTGAGTTAGGTCTGATTGTGAAAACCTGGTGGTATAGCCCTAGGGATGACTAGTGGCAGGTAGGTCTAGTCATCATTGAGTCCAAGTTTGTTGAGCCTGTAACGTATAGAGCGAAAGCTAATACCCAGTTTTTTTGCCGCCTCGGTTTTGTTCCAGCGAGTTTTTTCCAGGGCATCAATTAATATATCTTTTTCAATCTCATCTAAATGATCATCCAGCGAGCTGACGGCCTGATTGCGTCGCCCTGGTTTAGCGCTGGCTAGCTTGGGGCTGAGTTTTAGATCCTGGGGGGTAATGCAGTTGTTTTCACACATTGTAGATGCGCGCTCAAGTATATTTTCCAGCTCGCGCACATTGCCGGGGAAATCATAGGCAAATAGTTGATTGGCAGCAGCAGCGGTTATTCTGTGGCCAGCATTGAGCATATGTTGGGTAAGCTGGGATATATCTTCTGGCCTGTCTCTAAGGCTGGGCATATGAATATCAATCACATTGAGGCGGTAAAACAGGTCGCTGCGGAACTGGCCCATTTCAACCGCCTTGGATAAATTTTTATGGGTGGCACTTATGAGTCGCACATCAATATCGATTTCAGTTTCAGCACCCACCGGGCGTACAGATTTTTCCTGAATAACCCGCAACAGTTTTACCTGCATGGGCAGAGGCAGGTCAGCCACCTCATCCAAAAATAATGTGCCGCCATCTGCCGTTTGAAAGAGCCCCAACTTGTCTTCAATAGCGCCCGTAAAACTGCCCCTCAGATGGCCAAAAAATTCTGACTCCATAAGCTCTGCTGGTATGGCCCCGCAATTTACCGGCACAAAAGGCTGCTTGCATCTGGCACTCTGCTCGTGAATAGATCTTGCTGCAAGCTCTTTGCCTGTGCCCGATTCACCGCTAATAAACATGGGGGCCTGGCTTCTGGCTACCTTGCTGATCTGAGTGCGAATATGTTGCATTGCCATGGAATCTCCCAGCAGCTGGGTGCTGATAGAGGCAGGGCTGGTTTTGCTATTGCCGCTACCTGCCAAGGCATTGCCAATTAGTTTACGTAGTCTGGGTAGCTCAATGGGCTTGGAGAGAAAATCAAAAGCACCCAGTTTTAGCGCATCCACCGCTAGCTCCACATTGCCATAGGCGGTAATCAGGGCAATGGGCATCTGCGGATAGTGACTCTGCCCGTAGCTGATTAGATCTATACCATTGCCATCGGGCAGGCGCATATCGGTGAGGCACAGATCAAACTGCTGATCTGCCAGCGCCCGCTTGGCCTCGGCAATGGTTTCCAAAGCCGTGGCTTTAATGCCCATGCCAGACAGGGTGATACTCAGTAGCTCGCGCAGATCCTGTTCGTCATCAATCACAAGGACATGTTTATCCATTGGCGGAGTTCCCTGGCAGTTGCTTGGCGGGGTCGGAGAAGAGAATTTGAAAATAACCGCGTGAGTGCCTGTTGTAAATGTAGCTCAGTGTGGCAAAGTTGATTTCGCACAGCCCGCGAGCTATGTAGAGGCCAAGACCGCTACCAGACTTTTCTGTGGTGTAAAACGGCTCAAAAATTTTCTCGCCATCTGCCTCACTAACCCCCGGGCCACGATCAAAAATCCTTACCGCGGGCAGCGAGAGGTCCTTCTGCAGAGCAAACTCAATACTGGCCCAGGCCAGTCCTGTTGCCTTGTATGAATGACGCAGCGCATTGGTTAATAGATTGGTCAGCACCTGCTGCAGCTGGCTGGCATCGAAGGGGGCGACAACTGTCTGTGCCGGAGCCTTGAGTACAATTACCGGCTGATCAAACTCTGCACCCTCCTCAATCTGAGTCTTACTCTGACTGCACAGCTGATAGATATCGACAATTTTAATATCTGGGGTCCTCTGTCGCGACAGCTGCATAATATTCTGCACCAGCCGATTTACCCGCTTGGCATGGCGTAGTATCACCTCCACCAGGCTGTGATTTTGAGGGTTTAGCTCAGACTCATTAAGCAGCTGAGCTGCGTGGCTAATAGCTCCCAGTGGGTTGCGTATCTCATGGGCTATGCTGGCGGTCAGTTGCCCCAGGCTATTATTTTTTAGTTGCTGCGCATGCTGGGAAATAGTCCGGGCATCTTCCAAAAAGAGTATGCAATCATGCTGGCCCTCTCCAATAACCTCACTGAAGCTAATTTGCAGTGGAATATTAGAGCCTGGGGCGCGGTAGCTGGCCAGCTGCAGGCGCGGGTTGGCCAGCCAGTCCCGGTGGCAGGCAACCAGTTCTGGCAGCCTGGTCAGCGAGTCATCTCTGGCCAACAGGCGGTTTTCATCAGTTTGCCCCAGCAGCATAGAGGCTCTCTCATTGAGCTGCTCTATGCGGTACTCTCTATCAAATACCAGGATGCCGGTGCGCATTCTGTTAATCACCAGATCATTGAGTCGCTGCAGTTGCAGGGCGATCCTAGACTCGGTCAGCGCCAATTGTTGGGCGAGACTGAGCCGTCTGGCCAGAAATATAAACACCATTGCGGTGGCAAACAGCAATGTGCTGAAGATGCCACTGCCAATCACCTCAGCCTGAGTGCCAGTGCCGGAAAAAAATGCGGTCAGCGCCATAGAGACCAGGATTAAGCTGGCTATGGCCGCCAACGCCAGCGCCAGAATACCGCGCTGAAATATGCCAGATGCGGCAACCGTAACCATCAACAAATAGCCCAGTGAGCCATCTGAACTCTCCGAGGCATGCATCATACTGGTAATGGCAATGGTATCTATTAGCAGCATGGCAAACAGGGCGGTTTCACCAGGTTTCCAATGCTGTCGATAAAACATAACTGCCGTGCCGACACTGATTATGCTGTACAGCACAATGGTCAGTGAAAACAACTGCTGGTTACTGGTGCCCAGATAGTCACTGGCCAGCTGGAAATGGGTGAGGGCCAGAAACAGCACCGACAGCAGCAGTCGGTAACTGATATAGATGCGCAATAACCTGGGCTTGTTGCCCTGATCAATTACGCTGTGCTGTGGATCAATAATGCCGGGCGGCACCATGCCTGAGTCTCCATCCCTGAAAAAATACTCTATTTAGAAAGGATAGACCCTGGGGGCATGGTTTGCTTGGGGTTAACTTCTAGTCGTAGACCGTGGCTATGGGCAGGCGTTTATGTTGGGTTTTGGTATAGATACCAATCAGGCGCTCGGCAGCATCGGCACTCACCTCTTTGCCCTCAAGGAAGTTATCAATATCATCGTAGGACATGCCCAGTACATCTTCATCCTGCTTTTGCGGGCTCAGACATTCCAGATCAGCAGTAGGAGTTTTGTTCACCACAGAGTCTGGCGCACCCATGGTGGCGGCCAGCAGGCGAACCTGACGCTTGCTGAGGCCAAATAATGGCGCCAGGTCACAGGCACCATCGCCAAATTTGGTATAAAAACCAGTGATATTCTCGGCAGAGTGATCTGTACCCAGCACCAGCCCGCCCAGCATGCCGGCAATCTCGTACTGCGAGGCCATACGGGCTCTAGCTTTAAGATTGCCCTTGGCAAAATCGATCACCTCGGCATCGGGCAACAGACCATTTTCACTCAGGGTTTCACAGACCGAGTTGTTGATGCCGTCAGCACCTTCTTTGATATTGACCGTCAGTACATGGCTGGGTTTAATAAATGCCAGAGAGGTCTGGGCGTCGTCTTCGTCTTGTTGCACAGCATAGGGCAGTCGCACAGCCATAAAGCGATAGGCATCTGTGCTCTGTTGTTGGTTGAGACCCTCCACGGCCAGCTGAGCCAGACGGCCACAGGTTGAGGAGTCAACTCCACCACTGATACCCAGTACCAGGGTCTTACATCCCGAGGCAGTGAGTTGGCTCTGAATAAAGGCAACCCGCCGCTGTATTTCAAATTGGGGATCAATCTCGGGAAGCACCCGCATTTCATCGATAATTGCTTGTCTGTTCATCTGCACCTGTCACCAAACTAACATCTGTTATCAAATCAAACAGCTCAGAGACACTAGTCCATCAGCCCAAAGGTCAATCGACTCCAAATAGATCGACCCTGCTTTTCGCTGTCGTCGCCAGTTGAACCCGCTTCGCGAGTAACTTTGTTGTAAATGTGGCGAGAGTCAAAAGCGGGCGGCTGCACACGGTCGATCAGACCGAAGGTGATTTTGCCGAGCATGGAATTTTCTGCACCCAGTAGACGCTTGTCGTAGTCAAACAGACCATTGGCATCCAGCGAGGGGTGCTCAGGGTAATTAGCTACCAGCACCTTGACGGCGTTATCGGCCAGCTCTTGCATCTCTAGGATGTTATACGCCTGAGCCATCACCGCCAGACCATCGGGAACCGCAGGAGACTGCTGAAAATTTTCCACTACATAGCGACCACGATTGGCCGCTGCCAAATAGGCACCGCGGGCAAAGTAGTAGTTGGCTACATGTATCTCAGCGCGGGCAAGATTATTGCGCAGATTGACCAGGCGCTTGCGAGCGTCAGGTGCATATTCGCTCTTTGGGAAGCGCGATAGTAATTCGGTTAATGTGGCAAAGGCTTCCCGCGCCGAGCCTATATCGCGCTTGGTGCTGTCAGTGGGGATAAAGTTATCAAAGAACCCGGAGGACTGGGAAATTTCAGATAGTCCCTTTACATAAAAGGCATAGTCGACATTGGGGTGCTGGGGGTGTAAGCGGATAAAGCGGTCTGCAGAGCCGATAGCCGACTCATAGGCGCCAGATTTAAACTGCGCATAGATTAGCTCAAGCTGACCCTGCTCGGCATATTTGCCAAAGGGAAATTGAGACTCCAGAAGCTGCAGGTTACTGATGGCAACCGTCCAGTTACTGGCATTTAAGCTACTTTGGATTTTTTCGTAAAAATCTCTTTCGGTATAACCCGCAGTATCATCTTCATTGGTCTCCTCATCACCCCAGCCCAACCAGGAACAGCCAGAGGCGGTAGACAAACTTAAAATCAACAAAATATAAGCCATGTTTTTCATGTAAAATTCCCAGCTAGAGACGGAGTCGGCAGCATTGGCGACCAAGCCCGGTATTTAACCACAGAGCACTATTAGTGAACCAGCCCAACAGCGAAAATAACAGCTTTGACCATATTCAGATGTCAGCCGAGGTACCTTCACAAGATTGCGGCAGACGATTGGACCAGGTGGCGTCAGAATTGTTCTCCGAATACTCCAGGGCCAGACTGCAAACATGGATTAAAGGCGGCCAGCTCAGGGTTGATGGGCAGATTCAGGTGCCCAAACAAAAGCTGTTGGGTGGCGAGACCCTGGCTATAGATGTGTATCTGGAGCCTGAGGGCGACTGGCAGCCAGAGAATATACCCCTACATATAGTGTATGAAGACGAGCATATTATGGTGCTCAACAAGCCAGACAACATGGTGGTACATCCGGCGGCGGGTAATCGCAGTGGCACATTGCTCAATGGCCTGCTGTATCACTGTCCGCAATTGGAATCTGTGCCTCGCGCTGGCATTGTGCACCGCCTGGATAAGGACACTACAGGGTTGATGGTAGTAGCTAAAACATTACAGGCACACACAGATCTGGTAACCCAGCTGCAGGCGAGAACCGTTAAGCGCGAGTACGAGGCCGTGGTGGCAGGGGTTATGACCGGTGGTGGGTTGGTGGATCAGCCTATTGGCCGTCATCAGACCCAGCGCACCAAAATGGCAGTGAGGCCCGATGGCAAGGAGGCGCGCACACATTACTCTGTATTGCAGCGTTTTGTTGGCCACAGTCATGTGCGACTCAGGCTGGAAACCGGGCGCACTCACCAAATTCGGGTACATATGGCACATATTCGTTTTCCAATCGTGGGCGACGAAACCTATGCTGGACGGTTCCGCATTCACAGTGGCGCCAGCCCAGAACTCCGCGATGCCATACAAAACTTTGGTCGTCAGGCCCTGCATGCCCGCGAGCTGGGTTTAATCCATCCAGCCAGTGGCGAGCTGGTAAGCTGGGATTCAGAGCTGCCAGAGGATATGCGGGCTCTGATTACAGTACTCGACAATGACTAGCCTTATTACCCCCGACTGGCCAGCTCCAGCCCATATTGGTGCTGCTATTACCACCAGGCAGGGGGGCTGCAGCAGAGCGCCATTTGACTCCAATAATCTGGCCCTGCATGTGGCTGATGCAGAGTCCGCGGTCAGGGCCAATCGACAGGCTCTGATTGACGAGCTTGGGTTGTCTCGGCAACCTCTGTGGTTGGATCAGGTACATGGCACCGAGGTGATTTACCTCCCCGAAGCCAGCGCAGTGCCCACAGCAGATGCCAGTTTTACGGATAGCCCTGAACAGGCCTGCGCAATTATGACTGCAGACTGTCTGCCAGTATTATTTTGCGATCAGCAGGGCACTCAGGTGGCCGCCGCTCATGCCGGTTGGCGCGGGCTGTGCAATGGCATTTTGCGTAAAACAGTCGCCAAATTTACCCATCCTGATCAGGTGATGGCCTACTTGGGCCCGGCTATAGGCCCACAGGCATTTGAGGTCGGAGCAGAGGTGTTGCAAGCTTTTATAGAGGGCGCGCAGGGAGCGCAGCAGTTGGAGGCGATTCAAACAGCCTTTATACCCTGCAGGCAGGATAAATATCTCGCCGATCTCTATGCTCTAGCCCGCGCAGAACTGGTAGGCTGTGGCGTAAGCGCAATTTTCGGCGGGGACTATTGTACTTTTGCCGATGCAACGCGGTTTTATTCCTACAGGCGAGAGGCAAAAACTGGTCGTATGGCCTCCCTGATCTGGCTAAAAAATGGCCGGTGAAATACAGAGTTTGTGGGGGTTGTAAGCCTTTTACGTCCTGCCTCTAGGATAGTTGCATATTTGCCGTTTTAACACTTGATAACCATAGGGTGTTCCATTAGAATTGCCGCCCTCTCGCAGAGGCTATTGGCCTCAGGATAGTAAGCGACGGAATCTGGCCAGGATAACTTGTTTTGGCCACCCTAAATTTGGAGCAGAACATGTACGCAGTGATCAAAAGTGGCGGTAAACAGCATCGAGTCGTTGAGGGTGAAACCCTGCGTCTGGAAAAGTTGGATGTAGCTACTGGTGACAATATCGATTTTGAAGAAGTCTTGATGGTCGGCGAAGGTGCTGAAGTCAAGATTGGTGCCCCTCTGGTAAAAGGTGGCAAAGTGACTGCTGAGGTTGTTTCTCACGGCCGCGGTGACAAGGTGAATATCATCAAATTCCGTCGTCGCAAGCACTCGCGCACTCAGCAGGGCCACAGACAGTGGTACACAGAAGTTAAAATTACCGGCATCAACGCCGGATAATTAAAAGAGGATATAGCAATGGCTCACAAGAAAGCTGGTGGTAGTACTAGAAACGGTCGCGATTCAGAAAGCAAACGCCTTGGTGTCAAGGTTTATGGCGGCCAGTCAATCAATGCAGGCGGTATCATTGTTCGCCAGCGTGGAACCAAGTTCCACCCAGGTAACGGCGTAGGCATTGGCAAAGATCACACATTGTTTGCCACTGAGACTGGCACTGTACAGTTTGTGCAAAAAGGTCCTCTGAACCGCAAATATGCCGAGGTTGTATCAGCCTAAGCTGACCTCCTTGTGTTAAAAAGCCCCTTTTGGGGCTTTTTTTGTGCCCGTAATATTTCCAAATAACTTCTTGACAACAATAAGTTTTAAATACAAACTTGTTTTATCTCGAATGACAACAGGAAATCATCATGACTAATGAGCAAACAATCGACGATCTAAACTATGCTGCCGCTCTGGCAAAATCTGGCAACGAGACGCCTCTAATGGGAGGCCCCATTGGTCTTATGTGGGGCATTCTTATCAGCGCCACTCTGTTTAGTCACTGGGCAATTATTAATGGCGTTGTGAGTATTGGGCCTCAGTACCTCTGGGCGCTATGGCTTGGCTTTGCCACAGTGGGAGGCATCGGCAGCGGTATTCTTAGTCGCAGGCTGGACGCCAGAGAGGGCACAAACTCCATGGCCAACCAAATTGAACAGGCACTGTGGATCAGATTTTCTGCAATGGCCGGCTCCCTGTGGCTGGGAATTGTTATTAGCATGTTTATGGGTACGGGCTCGGTTGCCCTGTTTGATCTAGTGCCGATTGTTATGCTGGCAGGGCAGGGTCTGGTTTATGGGGTCACGGCGAAATTCAGTAATCATCAATGGCTCAATCATGCCTCCTGGGCTTCCTATATTTCAGTTTTAATCGCCTTCAGCGCTTATGGCCAACCTCACTTCTATCTGGTGGCAGCCGGAGCTGCATTAGTGACTGTGGTGCTTCCATCATTGAAAACCATGCAGAATGATCATGCCAACAGATAGCGATCAAGCCATCAAGATTGACGAGATTGACGAAGTCATACATGGTCGGCTGCGGCTGGGTGTTATGGCGTACCTGTCGGCGGTCAATCCTGCGAGTTTTCCGGAACTGCTGAGTAAGACAGGTTCCAGCAATGGCAACCTGTCGACGCATTTAAGCAAGCTTGAGGCGGCGGGTTATATCTCTCAGGAAAAGGGTTACAGGGGCAAGCGCCCGCAGACGCTAGTGCACCTGACACCCGAGGGGCGGAAGGCTTGGATAAAGTATCTGGAGGCCATGCAAGAACTGCTCGGCAGTTAGTGCCAGGGTGCAAAAGAGTGACTAATTGCTCCATGGTCTTGTTGCTTGTGCTCAGCCCTTTGGTAATAATGCGCGCCCGGAAGCAACAAGCTTCTTCCCCACAATGACACAGGCCTGCTGGCCACTGTAAACTAACGCTATGAAATTCGTTGACGAAGCATCAATCAAGGTTCACGCGGGTAAGGGCGGCAATGGCTGTCTGAGTTTTCGCCGTGAAAAATATATTCCCAAAGGCGGGCCTGATGGTGGTGACGGTGGTGATGGCGGCAGTGTTATTCTGGTCGGCACCGAGGGCCTTAATACCCTGATCGATTTCCGTTACACCAGAAATTTTAAAGCTGAAAATGGCCAGCAGGGCAGCAGTGCCGAATGTACCGGCCGCGGTGGTGAAGATCTGGTGCTGCCAGTGCCCGTAGGCACCACAGTGATCGATGAAGAGACCGGCGATGTATTGGGTGATATAACCGAGCTTGATCAGCAGCTCAAGGTGGCCCAGGGTGGCTATCATGGTCTGGGTAACACCAGATATAAATCCAGTACTAACCGAGCACCTCGCCAGACATCCCCAGGCAAAGAGGGTGAGGTTCGCGAGCTTAAGCTGGAGCTAAAGGTGCTGGCCGATGTGGGGCTGTTAGGGTTACCCAATGCCGGCAAGTCGACCTTTATTCGCTCAGTATCAGCTGCACGCCCCAAAGTTGCCGACTATCCCTTTACCACATTGGTACCCAATCTGGGGGTGGTGGGTATGAGCGGTGACAAGAGCTTTGTGGTTGCCGATATTCCCGGGTTGATTGAGGGCGCCTCCGAGGGCGCAGGCTTGGGCGTGCGCTTTCTCAAGCACCTGACCAGAACCAGGTTATTGCTGCATCTGGTAGATATGATGCCTTACGACGGCTCTACCGCTGGCGAAAATGCCGAGGTTATAGAGCAGGAGCTGGAAAAATTTAGCCCCACCATGGCTTCTGGTGATCGCTGGCTGGTTCTTAACAAGGTTGATCTGCTCCCCGAAGATGAGGTCGATGCCCGCTGCAAAGAAGTAGTCGAGCACCTTAACTGGCAGGGCCCAGTATTTAGAATGTCAGGTCTGGCTTCCCAGGGTACCAAAGATCTGTGCGCCGCTATCATGGATCATATTGATGAGCAGCGGCAGCAGGAGTCAGTTGATCCAGAGCTGGCAGAGCAGGCTGAAGAGCGTCGCGCCGAAATGCAGGCAGAGGCACGCAGCCGTATCGAGCAGCTAGCTGAGGCGCGCAAACAGGCACGCAAAAAAGCCAAACAACAGGATTCGGACGATGACGACGATGATTATGATGTCGAAGTTGTCTATGCAGAGTAATAAAAAATGACCAGAGAAATCGTCAGGGATGCACAGCGTTGGGTGATTAAAATCGGTAGTGCGCTACTGACCAACGATGGCGCAGGTCTCGATCGCAAGGCTATTGACGACTGGGTGGCACAGATTGCGCAGCTGCTGGCTGAGGGCAAAGAGGTGGTACTGGTGTCTTCCGGTGCCATTGCTGAGGGTGTGGTTCGCCTGGGTTGGCAAGCTCGCCCCGACAGTATTCATGAGCTTCAGGCGGCCGCTGCAGTAGGGCAGATGGGGCTTATTCAAGCTTACGAAAGCAGTTTTATGCGCTTTGATCATCACACAGCACAGATTCTTCTCGACCATGATGATATGGCCAGCCGCCAGCGCTACCTCAATGCTCGGGGCGCGTTGCAAACTCTTATTGGCTTGAATGTGGTGCCCATTGTCAATGAAAACGACACCGTGGTTACCGATGAAATTCGTTTTGGTGACAACGATAGCCTAGCCGCTCTGGTCGCCAACCTGATTGATGCCGATATGCTGGTGATTCTCACCGACAAAGATGGTCTGTACGAGGCTAATCCAGATACCCATCCGGATGCCCAGTTGATCTCAGAAGCCATGGCCAGCGACACTAGCTTGGATGCCCTTGCCGGTGGTAGTAATGGTACCTTGGGCCGCGGTGGTATGGTCACCAAGTTGCAGGCCGCAAGACTTGCTGCACGCTCTGGCTGTAATACAGTGATCGCCGGCGGTCGCAATCAGCATATTTTGCACCAGATTGTTGCGGGCGAGACTGTCGGCACCCTATTGTCTGCTGGTCAAAAACCTCTGGCCGCCCGCAAGCAGTGGCTGGCGGGACAGCTGCAAGTTAAGGGCAAGCTTATTTTGGATGCCGGTGCCGTCAAGGTGCTTACCAGTGAGGGTCGCAGTTTACTGGCCGTAGGCGTGTCCGACGTAGAGGGCAAGTTTACCCGGGGTGAACTGGTCAGCTGTGTCGATAGCAACGGTGTTGAAATTGCCCGCGGTCTGGTGAACTACAATTCTGATGAGGCTAATCGCATCAAAGGCCAGAGCACCGAGTCTATTTCCGGTATTCTTGGCTACCGCGAAGACGATGAGCTTATTCATCGGGATAATCTGGTGATTAGCTAGCATAGCAGTGGCGCAGCCTTACCTTTGAATTAGGCAATGTTCGACCGGCTATTCACAAACTTTCCCAATCGCTCCAGCCCCTAATGGGTTACCATATTCTGGCACTAAAATACCGGAGAGTAGAAGATGCCCGCTGAGATCAAAACCCATTACCGTGCCTGCAACCTCTGTGAAGCTATATGTGGCCTTGAGATTAAAACCCAGGGCGACCAGGTGCTATCGATTAAAGGTGATAAGAAGGATCCTTTAAGCCGTGGCTATATCTGCCCCAAGGGCACAGCCATGGAGGATATCTATACCGACCCGGATCGTCTGCGCAAACCGGTTGTGCGCCAGGGTGATAAATGGGTGGAGATTAGCTGGCAGCAAGCCTTTGATACTGTCGCGGACAAACTGGTGGCTGTGCAAGAGCAGCATGGTCACAACGCGGTTGCCTTTTATGCCGGCAATCCCAATGTGCACAACTATGGCAGCATGACCCACGCCAGTGTGTTGCGCAAAGCGGTGCAGACTAAAATTCACTTCTCTGCCACCAGTCTTGATCAACTGCCCCATCATTTAACGTCCTACAGCCTCTACGGTCACCAGTCATTAATTCCAATTCCAGATATTGACCACAGCAGCTATATGCTGATTATAGGCGGCAATCCGCTGGCCTCTAATGGCAGCATTATGACCTCACCGGATATACCCAAGCGCCTCAAGGCCATTCAGCAACGCGGTGGTCGCTTTATTGTGATTGATCCAAGACGTACCGAAACCGCAGAAATTGCCGATCAGCATCTGTTTATTCGCCCGGGCACCGATGCCTGGTTGCTGATGGCCATGCTCAATACCTTATTTGCCGAAGACCTGGTTAGCACCGGGCACCTGACAGATCTATTGGTGGGTGTGGATCAGGTACGCAGTGCCTGCGCGTCATTTACCCCAGAGCTTGCAGAGCAGCGCACCGGCGTAGCGGCGGAACAGATTCGTCAGTTGGCCAGAGATATGGCCAGTATCGAAGATGCAGTCTGCTATGGGCGCATGGGTGTCTCGGTTCAGGTCTATGGCACCCTCTGTCAGTGGGCCATTCAGATGATCAATATCCTCACCAGCTCAATGGATGTGCGCGGCGGCATGATCGCCTCGTCTCCAGCCTTTGGTTTTATCAAGCCAGGCGAGTCTGGAGCCGGGCACTTTGCCGCTTTCCACAGCCGGGTTAGTGGCCTGCCGGAATTTGCTGGCGAATTGCCGGCCACTGTAATGGCCGAAGAAATGTTAACTGAGGGAGAGGGGCAGATTCGAGGCCTGATCACTACAGCAGGCAATCCGGTGCTATCGGCCCCCAATGGCAATCAGATGGACCAGGCACTGGCCGGTCTCGACTTTATGGTATCCATTGATTTTTACATCAATGAAACCACCAGGCATGCAGATATTATTTTGCCGCCCACCAGTGCCCTGGAGCACGATCACTATGATCTGGCCTTCCATCGACTGGCGGTGCACAACACGGCGCGCTTTAATGAGGCTGTGTTTGAACCCGCCGAGGGCACCAAGCATGATTGGGAAATCTTTAATGAGCTTGGCCTGGCCGTTGCCGCCCGCAAAGGCATGGACGTCAAGCCTCTGCCATCTCCAGATAAGCTAATTGATATGGGTATCCAGCGCGGTCCCTACAGTGCCGCCGCTGGTCACGAGCTGGAGCTGACCCTGAATAAGATCAAACAGCACCCCCATGGCTTAGATATAGGCCCATTGCAGCCCAGCCTGCCTGAGCGACTCTGTACCTCCAACGGCAAGATTACCCTAATGTCCGACTATATTAGCGAGGATATTGCGCGCCTTGGCGCCGACCAGCAGACCACTGATAAGGATGAGCTGCTGTTAATTGGCCGCCGCCATATTCGCTCCAACAATAGCTGGATGCATAATTCTCACCGGCTGGTTAAAGGCAAGCCGCGCTGGCAGTTGCTGATGCACCCAGACGATCTGGCCGCCCATCAGTTGCAGGACCATTCTCAGGTACGCATTCAGTCGCGGGTGGGCGAGGTGCAGACCCAGGTGGTTGCCAGCGATGAAGTTATGCCAGGAGTAGTGAGCTTGCCCCATGGCTGGGGACATAAGCGCGATGGTGTCAGCATGGAGATCGCGGCAGAGCAGGGCGGGGTAAGTTGCAATGACCTTACCGACGATAAACTGATCGACCAGGCCAGCGGCAATAGCGCCCTAAATGGTGTGCCGGTCAGGGTATTTGCAGTGCAGTAATATTTGCGTTGCTAAGGCCGCTGTTAACCAAAATAAAATATTAGGGTTGACAGCCTCAGCTCCGGGCTTATCATCGTCGCCTTAACCACAGATAACCCCGGAGTTTGGCCATGCAGCCTCAAGATGGATCTTCTATCCGCCACGACTGGACCAGAGAACAGGTTCTCAGTCTGTTTAACCAGCCTTTTAATGATCTGCTATTTGATGCCCAGGTGATGCATCGCCAACATTTTGACCCCAATCAGGTGCAGCTCAGCACCCTGCTGTCGATTAAGACCGGCGCCTGCCCCGAAGACTGCAAATACTGCCCCCAGAGTGCCCGCTACGACACCGGTTTGGAAAAAGAAAAGCTGCTGCAAATAGAGCAGGTTATCGAGGCCGCCAAAGTTGCCAAGGCCAGCGGCTCCAGCCGTTTCTGTATGGGCGCTGCCTGGCGCTCGCCCCATGATCGCGATATACCCGCCGTGGCAGAGATGATTCGCGAGGTAAAATCTCTGGGTCTGGAAACCTGCATGACATTGGGTATGCTCAGCGAAGATCAGTCCGACAAGCTGGCCGAGGCCGGTCTCGACTACTACAACCACAATCTGGACACCTCCAAAGAGTTCTATGGTGAGGTGATTACCACCAGAACCTATCAGGATCGCTTAAACACTCTGGCCAATGTGCGCAATGCCGGCATGAAAGTCTGTGCCGGAGGCATTGTGGGTATGGGCGAAGAGCAACAGGACCGCGCCGGCTTATTAATGGAGCTGGCCAATCTGCCGGTGCACCCGGAATCTGTGCCCATCAATATGCTGGTTAAAGTGGCTGGCACGCCGATGGCCAATGAGGCAGATCTGGACCCCTTTGAATTTATTCGCACCATCGCGGTGGCCCGACTGATGATGCCTAAATCCTATGTACGGCTGTCAGCGGGACGGGAAGATATGAATGAGCAGATGCAGGCCATGGCGTTTATGGCCGGCGCCAATAGCATTTTCTACTGCGATAAATTGCTTACAACCCCCAACCCAAAGGCAAATACTGATATGCAGTTATTGCAGCGTCTGGGAATAAAACCTGAGGAGTATCAGGCTGATAAAGACAGCCAACAGCAGGAAGATGATCTGCACCGGGCCATTAACGAGCATAAAAACGACGCGCTATTCTACAGAGCCAGCTAGCCCTGTATGAATAGTATGGATGCCATTCTCCAGGCTCAGCTCGATCAGCGGCACAAGCAGTTTCTCTACCGCCACAGAACCCATGTGGCATCTGGGTGCGACTCGGTGCTGCAGGTTGAGGGTAAATCCCTGGTTAACTTTTGCAGCAACGACTACCTGGGCCTGGCAGGTCACCCGGATATAGCCTCTGCCTTAAAAGCTGCTGTTGATCAATATGGCACTGGCAGTGGCGCCTCCCACTTAATTAGTGGTCATTCCACAGCTCATCAGCAGTTAGAGGAACAGCTGGCCGAGTTTACTGGTCGTCCTCGGGCGCTGTTATTTAGTACCGGCTATATGGCCAATATGGGCGTGATTAATGCCCTGGTGGGTCGTCATGATCTGGTGCTTGAAGATCAGCTTAATCATGCCTCGCTCCTAGATGGAGGCCATCTCTGCAGAGCCGACTACAAACGCTATAAGCACAATAATATGCAGCAGCTGGACTATCTGCTCGAGCAGAGCACCGCCAGTCGTAAGCTAATTGTCACCGATGGCGTATTTAGTATGGATGGCGATCTGGCACCGCTGCCGGAGATGAGTGCTCTGGCCGCACAGCACAGTGGCTGGCTTATGGTAGATGATGCCCACGGCATGGGGGTGCTGGGCGCAACTGGCGGTGGCATAGTAGAGCAGCAGGGCTTAACTGTGGAGCAGGTGCCTGTTCTGATGGGCACCCTGGGCAAGAGCTTTGGTACCTTTGGTGCCTTTATCGCCGGCAGTGAAGCATTGATAGAAACCCTGATTCAGTTTGCCCGCACCTATATCTACACCACGGCACTGCCGCCGGCGATTGCCTGTGCCAGCAGTGCCAGCTTGCAGATTGTTCGTCGCGAGCACTGGCGCCGCGAGCATTTGCAGAGTTTGATACAGAGATTCCGCGCTGGCGCTGAGCAGCTGGGCCTGCAACTTATGGACTCCCAGACGCCGATTCAGCCTGTGTTAATTAACAATGATCAGCGAGTGATGGAGATAAATCAGCAACTGCGCAGCAAAGGTTTTATGGTTGGTGCTATCAGGCCGCCCACTGTGCCTGCAGGCAGCGGCAGATTGCGAATTACCCTGTCCGCCAGCCACAGCAGGCAGCAAATTGATCAATTATTAGATGCCCTTGAGGCCTGCCTGTGAATGCGGCAGCAGATATTTGCTTAAAGCCACGAGTTGGCAGCGTTTTATACCCATGCCTCTCAACCCCAGGCCTTGGCAATAGGCTGCACCCGCAAACCCTGGTTTTGGTGCATGGCTGGGGCGCCGATAGTCAGATCTGGGGCCAGCTACCTCAACAGCTGAGTCAATGGGTCGATGTAATAACCCTGGATCTGCCAGGTTTTGGTCAGTCCAGCGTCCTGCAGGACTATTCAGCAGACAGCCTGCTTGATTGGATGCAGCAAACTCTGCCCGATCAGTGTTTGCTGCTGGGTCTATCTCTGGGTGGCATGCTCTGCCAGCGATATGCAGCAACCTATCCCCAGCGAGTAAGCGGGCTAATCTCTATCAGTACTAATAGCCAGTTTGTGGCTGACAGCTGCTATCAGGATGCTATGCCTAAAGCCGACTTCGACGCTTTTTTGCAAAGCTGGCAGAGCAACCCCAGTAGCTGCCTAAAACGTTTTGCCGGCTTGCAGGCCCAGTCTGATAGACAGCAGCGCCAATTAACCCGACAGCTGCGTGCAATGGATATAAATTTTGATTGCCAGGCCGCTGAGGCATTGCTCAAGCTGCTTGGTGAACTAAAAATCTCCACCACTAGCCTGCCGCTGGCCAGTTTATCGCTGTTTGGTGAGCAGGATGCCCTAGTGCCGGTGCAAGCCGCCAACCGGGTTGCCAATGCAGTGATTATTGCCGGGGCAGGTCATTTACCTCATCTCAGCGCGCCGCAACAGGTAATTGGCGAGATCAAAGGGTTTTTCGACAACCAGCGTTACCGCTTGGACAAGCCCAGAGTGGCCGATAGCTTTGGTCGCGCGGCCCCCAGATATGACAGCGCCGCCAAGCTGCAACACAGAATTGGTGAGCAGTTGCTCGAGCATATACAAAGTCAGACCCAGAGGGCTCCAGATAGCATTATGGATCTGGGTTGCGGCACAGGCTATCACAGCATCCAGCTGCAACAGTGCTTCCCCGAGGCCAGGGTGCTGGGCGTCGATATCTCTGCAGGTATGCTCGCCTATGCTGAGGCCAAATACCGCCACAGCGATCTGCAGTGGCTGTGCGGCGATGCGGAAAACCTTGCTCTGGCAACTGGCTCTCAGGGGCTTATATTTTCCAACTTTGCGCTGCAGTGGTGTACCTGCCTGGACACATTGGCCACCGAACTCTATCGGGTTTTGCGAGCTGGCGGTCAGCTGGTGCTGGCCGTACCGGGGCCAGAGACATTGACTGAGCTGCGCCATGCCTGGGCTGAGGTAGATGATCAGGTGCATATCAATCGCTTTGCCAGTTTGCAGCAGTGGCAGGGCGCTTTAGCTGCGGCGGGCTTTAGCTCTATCGAACTGACCTCAGAGCCATTGATAGCGCAGCACCAGTGCGTGCGAGACTTATTGTTAGAGCTTAAAAATGTCGGGGCGCACAATAATAATGCCGGCAAGCCATTGGCAATCACAGGCAAACAGCGGCTTAAAGCCCTGTACAATGCCTACGAAAATTATCGGCTTCCCAATGGTGAGTTGCCCGCAACCTGGGAAATTATCGCCGGTGTAGTCAGCAAATAATCACTGCGTAATTAGAGACATAAACTATGGCCAATAAATGGTTATTTATTACCGGCACAGATACCGATGTGGGTAAAACAGTGGTTGCCACCGGATTGTTGGCGGCAGCGGCCAAAGCGGGCCTGCGCACCGCGGCTATAAAGCCAATAGCCGCTGGCTGCGAGGATACAGGCTCTGGCCTACAAAATGATGATGCTCTGCAACTGCAGGCTGCCAGCAGCCATCCATTGCCCTATCAGCAGGTTAATCCGGTGGCTTTGGAGGCCGCTATAGCGCCCCATATAGCCGCCGAGGAGCAGGGTAAGACACTGAGTGCCTCGCGACTGGTGGGCTACTGCAGAGGTCTGGCTCTGTTGCCTGTTGATCTGCTATTGGTCGAGGGAGCTGGTGGCTGGCGGGTGCCTTTAAATAACCGCGAAACACTGGCCGATGTGCCTCGGGAATTGAACTGCTCAGTAGTTATAGTCGTAGGACTTAGACTGGGCTGTCTCAATCACGCGCTGTTAACCGCTGAAGCCGTACGCCGTGATGGGCTGCACATTGCAGGCTGGGTGGGTAATGTTATTGACCCGCAAATGCCGCGTTTAGATGAAAATATTGCTACACTACAGCGACTATTTACAGAGCCCTGTCTGGGTGTTGTACCCAGGCTGACCGATCTGACACCGGAGCAGGTGGGCAGCTATTTAAGTTTACCGGCTGAGTTTGAGGGTTAATTATGAGCGAAGAAAAAAAATTATCCGCCGAAGATATGGCGCGAGTCGAAGCCTACCTCAATAGCGGTTTTAACCAAACCGAGCGCAAGCCTTTTCGCGGCCTGATTTTGTTGGCTGGTATCTGGGCGATTATTGCTGCTCTGGGCTGGATCAGCTATCAAATTGGTAAACAAGCAGGCTATTTGTAAGCTGTTTATTTTCGTGCTGGCTGCCTGCAGTCAGCTATTTAAACCTACCCTATTAGCGGCGGCTGGCTAATGCAAATTGTCACGCGACCCTTCGATCTCAGTGGCTGCGACTTTGCCGACCAGCTGGATCCATTATTACAGCGTATCTATCAATCCCGCGGAATTGACAGCCAAGCCTCTCTCGACCGGCGACTAAATTGCCTGCCTGAACCCCAATCAATGACCGGCCTGGATGCTGCAACACAGCGACTTGTGACTGCAGCTAAGAAACAGCAATCGGTATTAATTGTTGGCGACTTTGATGCCGATGGAGCCACCAGCTCAGCATTGATGGTGTTGGGGCTCAGGGCCATGGGCTTCCAGTCGGTTGATTTTTTGGTGCCCAACCGCTTTGACTATGGCTATGGTTTAACCCCGGAAATTGTTGACCTGGCCTCCGAGAAGTCTCCTGATCTAATTATTACCGTCGACAATGGTATCTCCAGTGTCGAGGGTGTGGCGCGGGCCAATAAGTTGGCTATTGAGGTGATTGTTACCGATCACCATTTACCCGGCACCCAGTTACCGGACGCCGTGGCCATTGTTAACCCTAATCAGCAGGGCTGCGATTTTCCCAGTAAAAACCTGGCTGGTGTAGGGGTAGCTTTCTATCTGTTAATTGCACTGCGCACTGAGCTGCGCCAACAGCAATGGTTTGACCAGCAGCAGATTGCCGAGCCCAATCTCAGCCAGTGGCTGGATCTGGTGGCACTGGGCACAGTGGCCGATGTGGTACCCCTGGATCAGGTTAATCGGGCACTGGTGCATCAGGGGTTGCTGCGTATTCGGTCCGGGCACAGCCGTCCTGGTATTCAGGCACTGCTGCGCATTGCCGGCAAAAATCCCGCGCGGCTGGTGGCCACAGATTTAGGCTTTGCTCTGGGCCCAAGATTAAATGCTGCAGGACGGCTGGATGATATTAGTCTGGGTATCCAGTGCCTGCTCTGCGATGACCCTCAGCAGGCATTGCATACAGCCCAGGCACTGGACGAGTTAAATCAGGATCGCAAATCGATAGAAACCGGCATGCAACAGCAGGCTCTGGCTATTGTCGAGCAGCTGGGACTAGATGATAAATCTATGCCAGCGGCCCTGAGCCTGTTTCAGCCTGACTGGCATCAGGGCGTGGTGGGCCTGTTGGCTTCGCGTATCAAGGAGAAATACCATCGTCCGGTGGTGGCATTTGCCCGCGGCGACAATGGTGATTTAAAAGGCTCTTGCCGTTCCATCCCCGGCTTACATATTCGCGATACGCTAGACGCAGTGGCCACCCAAAACCCCGGGCTAATTACCAAATTTGGTGGCCATGCCATGGCGGCAGGTCTTAGCCTCAACGAGGATAAGCTCAGTGAGTTTGAACAAGCCTTTGAGCAGCAGGTTGCCCAGCTTGTAACTGAGGATGATTTGCAGGCCAGGCTGATTACCGATGGCTGTTTGGAAGCGCAGCAGCTGTCTATGCACACGGCAGAAATGTTGCGCGATGCTGGCCCCTGGGGTCAGCTGTTTCCCGAACCCTGTTTTCAGGGTGACTTTCGCATTGTGCAGCAGCGCATTGTGGGTGAGAGGCATTTAAAGCTGGTGCTGGCGCCGCACAACCAACCCGAAATAGCTATAGACGCCATCTGGTTTAATATTGATACTGCGCGCTGGCCCAACCCCGAGGCAGAGACAGTGCACTGTGTTTACCGGTTGGATATCAATGAGTTTCGAGGGCTGGAAAGTCTGCAGCTAATGGTCCAGCATCTGCAGGCCAATTAAATATACAACAGCGGCCACCAGAGCCACAGGCATAAAAAGAATAGACTATGAGTTTTAAAACCGATCTGCGCGCCGATTTAATTCTGCTGCTCACCGCATTTATCTGGGGCCTGGCCTTTGTCTACCAGCGTTCGGGCATGGACCATATAGGTCCCATCACCTTTACCTTTGGGCGTTTTCTTATCGGCGCAATTGCCATTTTGCCGCTGTGGTATTTAATGGAAAAACCCAAAGATATCTTTGCTTTAAACCAGACCAATAAAAAAGCCCTGCTACTGGGTCTGGTGCTTACCGCGGGCATGCTGTTACAGCAATGGGGCCTGGTGTATACCACCGCGGGTCGGGCCGGGTTCCTGACTGGGGTCTATATTATCTTTGTGCCCATGTTGGGGCTGTTTTTCCGCAACAAAACCGAGTGGCCCACCTGGGTTGGGGTGCTGCTGGCGCTGGCGGGTATCTACTTTTTGGGCCAGGTCGATAGCGATGAGCTGTTTATTGGTGACCTGCTAATATTGCTGAGCTCCGTGCTGTTTGCTCTGCATATGATTTTTACCGGCAAGTTGGCCAACCAGACTTCGTCGTTTCGGTTAATCTTTGTGCAGTTTAGTTTGGCAACAGTAATCGCCGGTGTTTTGATTCCCTTTTTTGAAGTCTGGAGTTGGCAGGGCATTGCCGATGCCGCAGTGGCCTTGCTCTATGTGGGGGTGCTGTCGTCGGCAGTGGCGTTTTGTCTGCAGGTGGTGGGGCAGCGCACCGCGCCGGCCTCTCATGCAGCTATTATTCTAAGTTTTGAATCTGTGTTTGCGGCATTTGGCGGTTGGTGGTTACTAGAAGAGTACCTTACCCAGCCAGAGCTAATTGGCTGCGGGTTAATTTTGGCTGGTGGTTTGGTGTCCCAACTCAAGGTCTTGCTTAAACAGACGGCTGGGGACCCTATTCAACATCCCCATGGGGTGAACTAGGGGGAGAGCCTATTGTGGTCTTGTCGAGAGCATTTTTCGTATCTCTGTCGGAGGCAACAAAATGAAACGACGAACCTGGTTAAAGCAACTCAGCCTGGGGCTCTTGGCCCTGACCAGCGCCACCAAACTCTGGGCACTGGACAAATTGCAGCGGACAGACAAAGAGTGGAAAAAACTGCTGACCCGAGGCCAGTATTATATTCTGCGTGAAGAGGGCACCGAAGCCAGATGGTCCAGTGAACTCAACGATGAGCACAGAGACGGAGAATATATTTGCGCTGGCTGCGGTCTACCGCTGTTTACCTCAGAGACCAAGTACGAGAGTGGTTCCGGCTGGCCGTCCTTCTACGACCATATCGAGGGTCATATAGATACCAAGCGAGATTTTAAGCTGATCTGGCCGCGCACCGAGTATCACTGTGCCCGCTGCGGTGGTCATCAGGGCCATGTCTTTGATGATGGTCCCAAGCCTACCGGCCAGCGCTGGTGTAACAATGGACTGGCTCTTAAATTTGTTCCCAGAGTCTAGGGGTTCATCAGAGGCGCGATATAACTCTTAATCAGGTCTTTAATAATAGGCTGGGCCAGTGCCGTGGGGTGCAGCCCATCCTCCTGAATCATACCTTCGGTAATGGTCAATTCCTCCAGCTGAAAAGGGATAAGCGGCACCTTGGTTTCCTCCGCCAGTTGCGGATACACCGCGGCAAAGGCATCGGAGTAACGGCGGCCGTAGTTGGGCGGCAGGCGCATACCAAACAGTATGGGCTCCGCTCCTGCATCGCGCACCAGATCTATCATGGCCCGCAAATTGCCCTTCATCAGCGCCACCGGCTGGCCGCGCAGGCCATCATTGCCGCCCAGCTCCAAAAGCACATAGTCGGGGCTGTACTCCTGCAGTAACTGCGGCAGACGATACAGGCCACCACCAGTGGTATCGCCACTGATGCTGCCATTGATAATGGTATGGCCCTCACCCAGATCATCCCGCAGCAGAGCCACCCAGCCGCTGCCCTGATTGACGCCGTAGCCAGCACTCAGGCTATCGCCCAGAACCAGCAAGGTTGATCCATAACTATTGGCACCCAGTAAAATAAACAGGCAACATAGGCGCTGTAGAAAAGACTGCATAAATAATCTCTATTAACTTGTCGACAAACACTGGCATCAGTGTATGCATTTTTAGTAGCAATGGAAATTTACAATGATCAAAGTCAGTAATATCAGTAAACAGGTCACTACCACAGAGGGTACGCTCAGTATTTTACAGGGGATCAATCTCAGTCTTGCCGCTGGTGAGAGTTTGGCGATTGTAGGCCCCTCTGGTTCAGGCAAGTCCACCTTGCTGGGTATTCTGGCTGGCTTGGATCTCCCCAGCTCTGGCTCGGTAAGCCTTAATGGCCAGGATATTACTGCTATGGATGAAGAGGGCCGGGCCGCAGTGCGAGCCCAGACCGTTGGCTTTGTCTTTCAATCTTTCCACCTGCTGCCTGGTCTAACGGCACTTGAAAATGTTGCTCTGCCTCTTGAGCTGCAGGGCGATAAAGAAGCCCTGCAAACCGCCGCCTATTATCTGGGCCGCGTGGGTCTGGAGCACCGCACCAGCCACTATCCAAGACAGCTCTCCGGCGGTGAGCAGCAGCGCGTGGCTGTGGCTCGTGCCTTTGCCTGTAGTCCCACCATATTGTTTGCCGATGAGCCCACCGGCAACCTGGATACAGGCACCGGCGAAAAAATAAATGACCTGTTGTTTGACCTCAATAAAGAAGAGGGCACCACATTGGTGTTGGTGACCCACGAGCACAATCTCGCAGCCCGCTGTGGCCAGCGAATGGTTCTGGCTGCAGGCCAGCAGGTGACAGAAGGCAGTGCCGCCTGATGCAAGCATTTAAAATGTTGCTGCGCACCTGGCGCGGCGGACAGCTCAGTCTCATTATCTGGTCGCTGGTGCTGGCGGTTGCAGTGGTGACTTCGGTTTCCATACTGGCCGAGCGTATTGAGCGCGCGTTAACTGCCGAGTCGAGCAGCTTTCTAGCCGCCGACCTGGTAGTGCGCAGTAGTCGCGCCATTGACCAGACGTGGATACAGCAGGCTGAACAGGCTCAGGTGCAGAGCGCGCGGGTGCTGAGCTTTGCCTCCATGGTCTACGATGATGCCAATATGCATCTGGCCTCGATCAAGGCCGTAGAGACAGGCTATCCGTTGCGAGGTCTGCTGCGCCGCACCACCACTCCATTTACCAGCGACAAAAGCCTGATTGAAGAGGTCGACTTTGGCCCAGCTCCCGGCGAGGCCTGGGTAGATGCCAGACTGCTGCCGCTGCTGGATATAGAGCTCGGCGATAGGATTGAGCTGGGAGAGATTCGCCTTAGGGTAACCCAAGCCGTGGTTGAAGAGCCCGATAGCGGTGGCACCTACGGGGCCATTGGTGCCCGAGTATTAATGAACTACAGTGACCTGGATGCCGCAGGGGTGATTGTGCCCGGCAGCCGCGTGACCTACAGATATTTGATGGCAGAAGGTGCCAGTGGCGCCCAGGGTTTTGCCGACTATAGCCAGTGGATCGAGAGCCAGCTGGATGTGCATGACCGCCTGATTACTCCTGATGAAGCCGAGGCCAGTGTAGCCGATGCCATGGATGAGGGGCGGCGGTTTCTATTGCTGGCCGGCAGTGTGGGTGTGGTGTTGGCCGGTATTGCCCTGGCTCTGGCCAGTCATCATTTTGCCGCTGGGCAGACCCAGCAGGTAGCGCTGCTTAAAAGCTGGGGAATCTCTGCCAGCCGCGTGCGCAGCCTGTATTTGCAGCAGAGCCTGTGGCTGGGCATAGGTGGGTCTCTGCTGGGGCTGGCTGTGGGCTTTGGCTTCTCCGAAATACTGCTGTATGCGGTGCGCGAATGGCTGCCGATCTCTCTACCTATGGCAGGGCTGCGCCCCTGGATTACCGGCATGGCCACCGGCTTGCTCTGTCTGGCGGGCTTTACCCTGCCAGCACTCTGGCATCTGCCGGCACAGTCGCCCCTGGCAGTATTGCGCCAGGACGTGCAGGTTAAACCAGTGAGCTCCCTGGCGCGGGTACTCCTGGGAGTGGCGGCGGTAGCCAGCCTGCTACTCTGGTACAGCAACAACCTGTATCTGTCTCTGGCCATCCTGGCAGGTTTTGGTGTCACCGCCCTGGCTACAGTTGTGATTGGCCTGGCTCTATTGCGCTCAGGAAAAACCTACGGCCAAAAAATGGGCAGCATATGGCGCCTGGCGGCCAGCAACCTGTGGCGCCGTAAATCCCAGAGTATTATCCAGATGGTGGGTTTTTCCGGGGCCATAGCATTGTTAATGATTATGGCCGTGGTGCGCACCTCGCTAATTGATGAGTGGCGCTGGCAACTGGCCGACGATGCGCCCAATCACTTTTTGATTAATGTAGCCCCCTACGAGCTGGATGGGGTGCGCAACATGATTAGCGAGGAAAATCTTGAGACCGCTGGTTGGTTCAGCATGGTGCGAGGTCGCATGACCCAGATTAATGGTGAGGGTATTACCGAAGACCAGCGCGACCGCCATGAATCCTTCCGCCGCGAGCTCAATCTTAGCTGGACCACTGACCTGCCTGAGGGCAATGAGCTCACGGCTGGCAAATGGTGGGATGAGCTGGAGCAGTCAGATGATATTGCGCCTGTATCATTGGAGGATCAGTTAGCTGGTGAGCTGGGGCTGTCCATCGGCGACCGGATTACCTTTAGCGTTGGCGGGCTTATTTTTGAAGCCAGGGTGGCCAGTACCCGCAGTTTGAACTGGGACAATATGACGCCCAATTTTTATTTTCTGTTTCCGGAAGGGCAGCTGGAAAACTACCCGCGCACCAGCATGACCAGCCTGTATATCCCACCCCAGCAAAAACTGCTAGTCAATGACCTGCTGCGCAAGTACCCCACAGTGCAGGTGATAGAGCTGGATAAAATTATCGAGCGTATCCGCACCATTGTGTCTCA
>JAYPYO010000025.1:0-28943 GCA_038135995.1 Porticoccaceae bacterium | reverse complement strand
AGGTAATGCCATAGCCTTTGACCATCTGCCAGCAGCGCTGATGATAGTCTGCCGGGGGCACAATCACCCCGCCACTGGCCAGAATCGGCTCGGCGATAAAACACATTATATTTTCCGCCCCTATCTCAAGGATTTTCTCCTCAAGCTCGGCAATCAGAAAATCACAGAATGCTGCTTCGGTCTCAAACTGGGGATAGTAGTAATAACAGGGAGCTGATAAAAAGTGCACACCGTCGCGAATGGTATCCATTGCGGTTTTATCGCGCTCTTTCCCGGTCACCGAGGCAGAGAGATAGGTGCTGCCATGATAGGCTTTTTCCCGAGTCAGTATCTGTTTGCGCTGAGGCGTACCCTGAATATTGCTGGCCAGCTGGCATAGGCGCAGAGCCGCATCCACCGCGGTGGAGCCACCGGTGGTAAAGTAAATACGATTAAGATCGCCTGGGGTTTGTGCAGCAATACGTTGCGCCAACTCCACCTCGCGATTATTAATCAGCGTAAAAGCCGTAGCATAACTCAGGGTCATCATCTGCTCGGCCACTGCATCGGCAATTTCCCGACGGCCATAGCCTGCCTGCATACACCACATACCTGCAGGTCCATCCAATAGCTTATTGCCCTCGGCATCGAAGATATAGGCACCCTCACCGCGCACGATCACCGAGCTGGAATCATCTTCACCCAGTACTGACAGATCACCCCAGGGGTGCAGCAGATGCTGATTGTACTTATCTCTGTAGCTATCACTTTTCACTTTGCTTGCCTTTCTACCTTAAAGGTTGAGCTCTCTATAGAGAAAGCGTTGCGGCCCAGCGTTGATAGAGTCGCTCGGCCACCTGATTTAACGCGGCGATATTGGTCTCAAGGTCAGACTCGATCTGCCTATGGTTCTGCACACTGGCACTGGTTTGCTTCAGATGGCTGCGCCACTGGGTAATCCAGCTGCGCAAAAGAGCTTCAGTCATCTCCACATGACCCTGCATAGCCAGCACATTATCACCATAGCTGTAGGCCTGATTCTGGCAGTGTTGAGAAGAAAACAAAAGCTGCGCCTCCGCGGGTACCGCAAAGGTCTCATAGTGCCAGTGGAAAATGATAAAGGGGTCAATGGTATCCCCCAACCAATCTTCAGCTGCAGCATTGGGCTGCCGATAACAGCTGTGCCAGCCTATCTCTGGGACTATGTTAGTACTGACTTCCTGCCCTAGCGCCCGGCTAATCAACTGCCCACCCAGGCAATGGCCAAGCAGTGGAATACCCTGATCAAGGGCCTGACGGATCAGTCCAATTTCTGCTTTAATCCAGGGGATATCATCATTGGCACTCATCACCCCGCCCATGAACACCAGCCCGGCCATGGAGTCATCCAATGGAGGAATTGCATCCCCCTGATCGGCGCGAACAATGCGATAGGAAATCCTGCGGCTATCCAGAAAGTCGGCAATATAGCCCGGGTGCCTATCATCCATATGCAAAAAGATTAATACCTGGCGCTGCATACTGGGCACTTGAGTGAACTAGAACCGGTCTAGGGTTTTATAGTACATCATGCCAATAGCCATAGCGGGCCTGCGCAGTAACTTGCCTCCCGGCCAGGGCAGATGGAACATCTTATTCATAATATCGAAGCGATGGGTATCGCCATCCACAGCCTCGGCAAGAATACGACCGGTCATATGGGTGGGCGCCACTCCATGACCGGAATAACCACTGATATAGAGGACGTTACTGTCATTAATACGACCAATCTGGGGCATACGGCGCACGCTGATACCCATCCGGCCAGACCAACTGTAGTCGATCTTTACCTCTTTGAGACTCGGAAACACCTTGAGCATTTTGGCACGCATAATCTCTGTGGCATTGGTGGGGTCCAGACCGGAATAATTGGATAGGCCCCCAAATAGCAGCCTCTTATCCGCTGAGAGCCTGTAGTAGTCCAGAGCCGTTCGCGAATCACAGACCGCCACATCGCGCACCATGGTTTGCTGCTGCTGTTCTTCGGTTAATGGCTCTGTGCCGATAACGCAACTGGTAGCAGGCAGTACCCGGGCATCCAGATAGGGCACCAGATTATCCATATAGGCATTGCCGCAGAGAATCACATGGTTGGCACGCACTGAGCCTTTTTCGGTCTGTACGGCGGGGTTTTGCCCATAAGTAATACCAACAACCCTGGTCTGCTCAAAAATCACTGCGCCCAGAGACTCAGCCACCTTGGCTTCACCAATACAGAGATTAAGCGGCTGAATATGGCCCCAGTCCTCGCGATAATAGCCGCCCAGATAGAGCTCAGAATTTACATACTGTTTAAGCTCATCGCGATCGAGCAGTTTAATTTGCGGCTCTTCCTCGGCCCAGTCACTGTAATCCTTTAGATGGCGCTTCTTGAGCCCCACTTCGCAGTAACCCCATTTCAGGTCACAGTCGATATTATATTTTTCGATACGCTGCTTGATAATTTCAACGCACTCCACCCCCATATTTTCCACTACTTCGACACCTTCACTGCCGATATTGGATTTAAACGCACTGGGATTTTGGCCATAGCCACCGATAATCTGCCCGCCATTGCGGCCCGAAGCACCCCAACCGATGCGATTGGCCTCCAGCAGAGCTACCTTATAGCCGCGCTCTCCAAGCTCTACCGCTGTGGCAACACCACTAAAACCGCCGCCCACAATCACCACATCAACCTGTATATCCCCTGCCAACTCAGGATAGCTAGTCTGCCAGTTAACGGACGCCGCGTAATAGGAGCTGGCGTGCTCTCTGGTATCTGCTGTAGCTTTCAAAAACATATGAGTTCTCTACCTCTGGGTTAAATTTATCGGCTCAATTAAATGGCTGCACTGGTGCTTTAAACTGACGCAAGCGCTTTAAGATACCAGCTGATAAATTCCATCAATGTGGCTTCATATTCCGGGTGATAGGGTCCCGGCTCAAAGAACCTGGAATTTACCCCTTCACTGTTGCGCAAAATAATATATTCATCCTCAAGGCTGGTGTGGTGCCACAACCAGGCAACTTTTTCCGCCTCATAGTCGACACCCTCAACCGCATCCCCATTAACATACCAGACCACTTCCATATCGGTTTCGGTCAGGTTGCGGGGAATAAAGCGATAGAGCACGCAGTGATCCGGGTAGTTGAGCATAAAGGTCAGTGGACCCATCTGAAAATCACCTGCACCACCATCATAGCCCTGCATATTGCCCATCAGCGGTGCCACTGGCTGGCCATCGCGACTGCCGGTCTTAAACCCTTCATAGAGTGCATAGCGGCTGGTGTAGGAGCAGGCACCAAAGGCCGCGGCGTCGTTGTAGTAGCCATAGTACTCTTCGGCAATACCCGGCACCCCAGTAATCTCCTCCGCCCTGGCCCACATGGCTCGATTAATGGGTTTTACTTTTTCAGAGGGCGCCTCGAGGGTATGCAACCTGGCGTACTGGCGGTGGGAGCTGGAGCAGTGATAGCACTCCAGATAGTTCTCCAGCACCAGTTTCCAGTTGGCATTGATTCTGTAGGTCTTGCGCTCAGCCACCTTGGCATTTTCGAGATCATAGGCACCCAGCTGCCTGCTGATATTTTCCAGCGGCGCAACAAAGTCGGGGGCATCCGCATCGCAGTTAATAAAAATCATGCCCTGGAAGACCACAAAACGTACTTTTTTAAGGGCATAGTCCTCGCACTTAAAGCCCTCCAGCTGATCCATTTCACGGGCCGACTTTAGATGGCCATCATTGCCATAGGCCCAGCCATGATAGGGACAGACAAAGGCCTTACGGTTGCCGCTGGGCTCCTCGCAAACTCTGGCTCCGCGGTGGCGACAGATATTGTGCATGGCACCGATCTGACCCCTGTTATCGCGGCTGATAATGATCGAGTCCTCGCCAATATCAAACAAAAAATAGTCGCCATTTTTGGCGATCTGACTGATATGTCCAGCATACAGCCAGCTTTTAAAAATAATATGCTCAAGCTCTGCCTCATAGGTGACATGGGAGCGATAGAAATAGGGATCTATGGCAAAGCCCGGCTTTTTTAACTGGGCACTGGCCATCGCAGTCATTTTTTGCGGGTTATCAAGGACATCGGTAGCAATAATTTTCATGAGGCGGACCTTTTAAATCAGCAGTTTTAAGCTCTTATGGCAGAGTTGCGTCACTATACAATAGTTATTTATATCATAATATAGTCAATTAAATGGCCATATAGCCGTGCAAAAAAAGAGGGCTTGATCACTACATTGATCGCAGGTACCAGTTGTAATCTATATTGGAAACCTGAGCATAAAACTGCTCGCATTCACCGCGCCTGACCGTGCCGTACATACGGCAGTAATTGCCCCCCAAATAATCGGGTAAAATCGCAGCTTTATCGAACTTGTCCAGAGCATCGGGCCAGCGCCGTGGCAAAGTAATCTCCTCGATCATCTCCTCACCCTCGGCAATCATCTCCCCGGGATCACACTGATGAGTCAATCCGTAGTGAATACCGGCCGCCAGAGCCGCCATTACCAGATAAGGATTGGCATCAGCACCGGCGACTCGGTGCTCAACTCGACAGTCCTTATGCCCGGAAACCGGTATGCGCAGAGAGACATCACGGTGGTTATAGCCCCAATTGGGAGCCAGCGGGGCAAAGTTGCCGGGAATCAGACGCCTAAAGGAATTGGCATTGGGGGCAAAAATAGCCATAGACTCAGCCATAGTCTCCGCCAGGCCGCCAATGGCATAACGCAGATTATCCGAAATAGCGGGCGTCTTACCAGAATCCGGGTCAGCAAAGATATTTTCGCCCTCGGCACTGTAGAGGCTGAAATGGATATGCAACCCACTGCCAGCAATCTCAGCAAAGGGCTTGGCCATAAAGGTGGCCGCCAGCCCATGTTCACGAGCCACACCTTTAACAATACGCTTTAGCAAAATACCCTGGTCACAGGCAGCAACCGGGTCATCCACATGATGGAGATTGATCTCGTATTGCCCCGGAGAAAACTCCGAATGCACTGTAGTCATAGGTACGTTCTGGGCCTCACAGGCATGTCTCACCGCCTCGAGAAAGTCATCCTGGTCCCAGAGATCTTCAGGCATAGCGTACTGGGTACCCACCTGGTCCGTGCTGGTGCCAGGTACCTTGCCTAACTTTGGCTTGGGCAGCCCATCAGGACCCGCTTCCACCAGATAAAACTCGAGCTCAGTGGCGACTACTGGCTTTAGGCCCATATCGTAGAGCGGCTTAAGGGCATTAATCAAAACATTGCGACAGTCATACTCTGCCGGAGTACCGTCTAACTGGGCGAAAGTAGCCAGTATCTGGGCTGTATCAGACTTTAACCAGGTAATAGGCGCTAAGCTGTTGGCTACTGGCAGAATTAACTTATCCGGGTCGCCCTCGGCCATCACAAAATTTAGCTCATCGCAGAACTCGCCAAGGACATTTAGCAATATGGTGGATTCAGGACCTTTTACACCATGACTAAAGAAGGTATCGAACTCGCTCACCGGGATACGCTTACAGCGCAATATGCCGTTTAAGTCCGGCATCAACAGTTCAAGCATACTGATCTCAGGATACTGTTTTAAAAATGCTTGGAGTTCCTTACGGCTGGCAATACTCATCTTTCCCCCGGTCTCTTATTATTTGGTTTTAATCAGACTCTGGTTCCAGTTCTGGCTCTAGCCTGAGCGCGGCTTAAGCAGCAATGCATCCAGGCCAAGGCAGCCGCTGGCCATCACTTTGACAGGATTTATATCAATCTCGGCAATTAAATCAGCAAACTCCAGAGCCAATACCGATAGTCGTGCCGCAGCTTCAGCATAGGCCTGTATATCCACCGCGGACGAGCCCCTTGCACCTGCCAGCATAGGGCTCATTTTCAGTCTGCCAATAGCCTGGCTAGCGGTTGCACTATCAAAGGGTGGCAACAACACAGTGGTATCTTTAAGCATCTCAGCATAAATCCCGCCAAAACCAAGCACCACAACGGGCCCAAACTGCTTATCTGTAGTGATGCCCATAATCATTTCAACACCAGCGGCCTCAACCATAGGTGCCAACATGGCCGCACTGCCCAGCCGTTGACTGAGGTCCTGATAGGCGTCGAGCAATTGCGCCTGAGAGGTAATATTTAATATCACCCCGCCCTGATCTGACTTATGAGCAATACCGGGCTCAGCCGTCTTAAGCACCAGCGGAAAATCTAGCTGGCCCGCAGCTTCCATTAACTGGCTCTCTGTGGCGACTTCAACACCCAACAGCATGGGAATTTCAAAGTCTGCCAGAAACTGGCTGACCATAGCCTCGGACAGCTGCTGCTGCGACTGCAGGCGCTGACGCCAGTGGGCGATCCTCTCTGTACTCAGAGACGGCAGTTGCGGAGCCTGTCGCTGCTGGAAATCTCTGTAATTTAACAGACAGCGGGCACCCACTAAAAACTGGCTAACCCCATCAATGACCGGAAAGCCCTTTTGAGTAGAAGTTATGGCCAAATTGTCGCTACCACTACCTTGCCTATTGGCCACTAGAAAAACTGGCTTGGCTGTCGCGTCCTGGGCCTGATGCAAATACTCAATATAGGAAGGATAAACCTCACTATTGGGCCCGCGATCATGGATCACGGCACCCAGGGCTACATGCTGATCCTCCAGCAATGCAGTAAAACAGGCGGCCATATTGGCTGGAGCATCAGCACCGCCGGCGCCCCAGCCATCCAATGGGTTAACTGCGGGCAAGCCCGGATCGAGCAGCCCCTTGAGGCGAGCCAAGGTTTGGGCATCAAGCTGGGCCAACGGCACTGAATACTGGTCCGCCAGATCAATCATTAATTGGCGCTCACCCCCGGAGTCATGCAGACAGGCAATGCCGCCAGTTGCTGCGGCCTGAGGCTGGGCAAACATGATTAGCGCGGTGGCCAGCTGATCCATATCCGCCAGCCGCTGCACCCCATAGCGATCAAACAGGGCCGAGTAGCTTTGGTCAGTGCCAGCCAATGCGCCGGAGTGAGATAGAGCCATTTCCGCTGCCAACGCTGTGCGCCCAACTTTTAGCACCAGGATAGGAATATTGCGGGCACTGGCCTTTTTAAATGCTGCAACTAGTTTTTGCGGATGACGACTGGTCTCAAGAAACAGACCCACCACCCTGGTTTCGGGTAGATCCAGGGCATAATCCAGATAGTCCTCCATGGATACCGTTAGCTCATAGCCACTGGACACGGCAAGGTTAAAATCAATACGCTGCTCGCAATCCACAATGCCTGACATACCGGCGCCAGACTGACTAATCAGGGTAACATTGCCGGGATAGCGGTGTTCTCTGGTATCAAACCCCCCGGCCAGCACCTGATCGCGCACATTGTAAAATCCCATACCATTGGCACCGACCACCAACAGACCCGCCTTTTCAGCCTTGGCCTGAATGCGCTGTTTCAACAGAGGAGTCTTATCATCTTTAAGAATAAGAGCAGAAAAAATAGTGCAGGCTTTAATGCCCAGGGTAATCAATTCATCCAGGGCAGCCTCAATACGCTGGTCGCCAATAGCAAAAATAACATGCTCGGGCAGCTCAGGCAGATCGGAGAGAGAGGCATAACAGGGCACCCCCTCAACCTCTGAATAGGCAGGGTTAACAGCGACAATGGTGCCGCTAAATCCTCCTTTGCGCAGATTGACAAACACCTCATTGCCCACCGAGCCCAGCCTGCTCGAGGCTCCCAGCACAGCAATAGAAGCTGGCTTAAGCAGCGGCCGCAACCTGTGCTCAGTCATTAGAAATCCGGCGCTGGGGTCTGTCTTTTGCGCGGTGGATTGAATACAGCACCTTCGATTACGGTGCACTTGGCCATAACTCTTGTCCACTTTAGCTCGCGCTCGTAATAGATTTCAGCCACCAGCTCCTGACCCACTTTACCGTATTTGGCATCCACCTGAGCAAAGGCCACATTGGTTTTTGCCGTGGGACACCAGGCCGCACTGGTCACAGTGCCGACCTCTTTGTTGCCGTCATAAATAAACGCATGCTCTGCCGGCTTATTGCCCTCGACATCCAGATAGACAAAGGCGTAGCGGGAGCCCTCTTTGTGCTCTTTTAGCAGCGCCTTGCGACCATTAAATACCGGCTTATCAAAGGACACCAGCCAGCCCAGCCCCAGCTCAAAGGGTGAGCGAGAGCGACCCGTGCGAATAGCCTCTTCGGCAGGCACAAAGTCTACGCCGGCCTGTAAAAAACCCGTCTCAGTGCGCAGCATATCCAAGGCTGCACTACCTATGGCGCGGATGCCCCAGAGTTTGCCGGCCTCAAATAATCTGTCCCAGAAGGTTTCTGCCAGCGCCGGATCAATCCAGATTTCATAGCCAAGATCACCGGTAAAGCCGGTGCGGCTAATCATCACTTCAGAGCCCTCAAAGGGGTAGCGGGTAATGCCAAATGGCTTGAGGTTTTCTATACCGGAAAAGCCCATTGCCTTGAACACAGAACAGGAGGTTGGCCCCTGTACTGCCAGTGCGGCAATCTCTGCAGTCTCATCGACAATGGTTACATCAAAGCCCTCCGCAGACCACATCAGCCAGTCCAGACAGCGAGCATAGGCGCAGAGCCTGTAGTCGTTTTCACCCAGATGAAAAATGGTGCCATCGTCCATCACCTGACCATTGTCATCACACCAGACCGTGTAGGCGACGCGATCAATGCCCAGCTTACGGATATCTCTGGTCACCAGACGATTGAGATAGGCCTCGGCATCTGGCCCGGTAAAGCGGTATTTGATCATAGGTGATATATCAAACACCCCAGTATTACTGCGTACAGCGAAGTACTCCTGCTCAACACTGGTGTAGGCCTGGGCGCTTCTGTAGCCTTTCCAGTCCTCCCAGAGATTGATCTCACAGGCGGCCAGGCACCGCGAGTAAAACGGCGTTTCCAGAATCATTGTTTCATCATGGGGAATCATGCTGACTTACCTCGCTTAATAATTTCTCTGGCGGCGTTGTGGCCGGCCAAACCCATTACACCACCACCTGGGTGATTGCCCGCCCCGCACAGATACAAACCATCCACCGAGGTGCCGTATTGAGAGGCACCGGGGAATGGGCGCATCATCAGTATCTGGTCAAGACTGATCTCGCCATGATGCCAATGACCACCATGGATATGGAATCGCTCCTCCAGATCAGCCGGCGTCAATAATTCAGCTTGAATAATTTGATCTCTAAGACCTGGCGCATAGTCAGCAATGCGATCAATCACCAGGTTTTTAAAGGCTTCTTTGTGCTCCTCAGTCCAGCCGCCATCCAGCTCATAGGGGGCGTACTGCACAATCACCGACATAACATGCTTACCCTGTGGGGCAAGACTGGAGTCGTGAATGGTTGGAATACTGATATCCATGGCCGGCGCCCTAGAGTACTCCCCGTACTTGGAGCTGTTAAAGGCAGACTCTATGTAGTTCATGCTGGGAGCAATCACCAGACGCTGTCCCATCTGCTGCTCAGTCAAACCCTTAAAGGCTGGCAGACCATCCAGGGCCAGGTGTAACTTGGCCGCATCCCCTTTCATGCGCAGGGTTTTCACTCGTCGGGCCACACCGGTCTCCAGGTTAGTCAGACCCACCAGCTTATTAAAGGTAGTTTTGGGATCAGCATTGGAGACAACCAGCTGAGCATTTATCACCCGACCATCGGCCAGAGTAACACCAGTGGCCCGGTCTATATCAATATTGATTTTGCTGACCGCTGTACTCACTTCAATATCCACCCCCCTGGCACGTGCGGCACCTG
The DNA here is from genome assembly GCA_038135995.1 of Porticoccaceae bacterium. Taxonomy (GTDB): domain Bacteria; phylum Pseudomonadota; class Gammaproteobacteria; order Pseudomonadales; family Porticoccaceae; genus HTCC2207. Next base: position 19,164 of record JAYPYO010000025.1, on the reverse strand, counting down.
CCATGGCTTCAGCCACGGCACCCATACCGCCTTTCACCACCGCAGGGCCCCTGTAGCCAAAGATATCGCCCATGCGACGGTACAGATAGCCGTAGACTGTGTTGGGTGAGCGCGGACCCATATGGGAGCCGAGCAGTGAATCCAGACTAATGGCACCCTTGAGCAGCTCATTGTCGAAATTCTCTTCCATCACATCATAGATATTGATCAGTGCCAGACGCATCAGGTCACTCATATCCTCTTTGCCGAGCATCTTCATACCCAGACCCAACTTAGCCAATGTCAGCCGGTCAGTGAGATTGCCCTCTACCAGCTTGGGCGCTCGGCGATTAAAGGCGCCAGCCAATAATTTGCAAAATTTAAGCATCTGCTTATTAAAGGCCACAAAGGCTTTGCGATCTTCCTCTGAGATATCTGCACCCTCCAGGCTGTCGCCGGAAATGGTCAGATGGTTGCCATCCTCAGCCAGAGCAATGGTGCTGAGATCTCGGGCAGCAAGCTCCATACCCTGAGCGCTGAGGCCCATAGCCGAGGCTATAGCCGGATTTAGCTGAAACAGCCAGTGGGCGCAGGAGGAAACCGAAAATTGATCGGCAAACTGGCTGGTCGCCGAGGCGCCGCCCAGGGAGTCATTGGCTTCTACTACTAGCACCTTGCGGCCCTCTTTCGCCAGATAGGTCGCGCAAACCAAGCCATTGTGACCACCGCCAACGACAATAACATCATAGGTCTTATCACCATTAATCATCGTCATAACCTCCTGGCACAGTGTTATTGAGCTTTAAGTCCATCAGTATCTCCCGCGCCGCATTGGCTCCAGGCGCGGCCATAACACCGCCGCCCGGATGACTGCCGGAACTACACATATACATACCTTTAACCGGGCCACGATACTGGGCATAGCCAGGGAATGGGCGGTTAAACAGCAGCTGATCAAAGGTCAGCTCACCCATAAAGATATTGCCTTCGGTGAGGCCAACTTCATCTTCAATATCCTTGGGTGTTCTGGTTTCACAGTGCAGAATCAGGTCTTTAAAATCCGGACTGTAGTTACTGATCTGATCAATAACAGTTTTTTCAAAGCCCGCCTTGTCCTCTACCGTCCAGTCTTGACCATTAACCTTAGGCGGTGCGTACTGCACAAAAACCGACATCATATGCTTGCCTGGTGGGGCCATAGTGGGGTCAATCTGGGTGGGAATTAACATATCCACATAGGGATCTTTGGACCAGGTGCCCGCCTTCCAATCATCGTAGGCGCGTTCCATGCGAGGCAGAGAATCAATAAAATGCTTTTCACCCAGGCAGAGCGGGCTATCTTTGGGCAGGCCGGTAAAGGTTGGCAGGCCATCCAGAGCAATATTGAGCTTGCCGGAGGAGCCGCGAATTTTAAAGTTCTTAGCCTTGGTCACCACATCAGTGGGCAGATCACCCTCATCCATAATCTTGAGGAAGGTGCGCTTGGGATCCAGGTTTGACACTACTATATCAGCGTAAAGCTCATTGCCATTGGCTAAGGCAACGCCCTTGGCCTTACCATTTTTGACAATAATCTGATCCACCTCGGCATCGCACTGAATGGTGCCACCAAAGGACTGGAATGATTTAGACAGTGCCGCCGCCACCGAGCCCATGCCGCCGCGGGCAAAGCCCCAGGCGCCAACGGAACCATCCACGTCACCCATATAATGGTGCAGCAATACATAGGCCGTACCAGGGGAGTACACACCCAGAGCAGTACCAATAATTCCGCTGCCGGCAAGATGAGATTTAATCACATCTGACTCAAAGTACTCATCGAGAAAGTCGCCAATGCTCATGGTCCAGAAACGCATGGTATCGGCCAGCCCCTCTTCACCCATACTGCCAAAAGACTTGGCCAGCAGCGCCAGCTCTTTGAGATCTCTTGGTTTCAGGGATGTAGGATCAGGCGGCGTGCGCATAAGGAACGGACGAATTAATCTGGTCTGTTTCATCACGTCGGCTTCATAGCGCTCATAGGCGCTGGCATCACGCTTGGAGTGACGGGCCACCTCCCTTAGCAGGCGCTCGTGATCAGCGTGGTTACCAAAGTAATCACCATTTTCCTTAAAGGTAACACCGCCACCGTAGGGTACAACCTGCAGGCCATGGCGAGGTAATTCCAGATCGCGAATAATCTCCGGCCGCAACAGACTGCAGACATAGGAGCAATTGGAGTACTTCCAGTCCGTATACAGCTCCCGGCTGACCGTGGCTCCGCCTATATAGGGATTCTTTTCCAGCACCAGCACATTGAGGCCCGCCTTGGCCAGATAGGCCCCATTGGTAAGGCCATTGTGTCCAGCACCAATAATGATAGCGTCGTATTTGTTCGTCACTTTGCTCGCTCCGCGTTAACTGGCAGCGCTGTGCCAGCCTGGATGTCTGTGATTTCTAATTATGGTTGACCGATTTCAGAATGCCCAAACTGCCCACTACTGTCAAACAAAAAATGAATGCCCATTCATTTTTTGTTGCAAAACAGTGATTCTTTATAGCCATTATTAGGAGTTTTTGTTACTGTGAATCGACCTTAGCAGTTGCACAACAATGAGCTAAATCAATGGGAAACCCCTGAATGGCAGCAGTAAAACTCGCAGGCTCAAAACGCTTAGTGTCGGCCCAGGCCCGGCGGAATCAGCTCATTATGGCAACCATCAAATGCATTGCTCAAAAGGGCCTGTCGGGGGTAACCATGGCCGATATCACCACAGAGGCCGGCCTGAGTCTGGGTATAGTTAACCTGCATTTCCAGAGCAAAGAAAAACTCCTGATCGAAACTCTGCGCCACATCTCTGATGAATACCGCAGCGGGCTGGACAAAATTTTTCACGACCCAAAAAAAACTACTGCAGAGAAAATAACTGCCCATATTCGCTATGATTTCAGCCGCAAAATTGTCGATCGCAATAAGCTTGCCGTATGGTTTGCCTTTTGGGGGGAGACAAAATCTGTGCCCACTTATCTGTCAATTTGCGCCGACTATATAGCTGATATAGCCAGCAACCTCACCCAGTTATTTGCCCAGTTAAAGACCGAGGGCAACTATGCTAATGTAGAGCCGGAGCTGGTTTGCGTCTGCTATACCGCGCTGTCGGACGGCCTGTGGCTGGATTTACTGGTCACCCCCAAAGGCCTTAAGCCCAAGCAGGCATACAATGTAGCCATGCATTATCTGGCCACCCAGTTCCCGGAGCACTTTCAGGCTTAAAATAAAAATAGGAAGCAGCCATGGAGTTTCAACACAGCCAGAGCACCAGAGAATGGCAACAGCGAGTTCGACAGTTTGTTGAGCAGGACCTGATTCCCTGGGAAGTGGAGGCCGAGCTTAATAACGGTGTAATACCCCAAGAGGTCAGTGACAAAATGCAGGCCAATGCCATTGCTCTGGGCCTGTCAAAAATGGATGCTCCCGTTGAGCATGGCGGTCTGGGTATGAGTATGGTGGACCAACTGGCTGCCTGGGAGGAGCTGGGGCGAGTAACCAACGCCCTGTGCTGGTGTTTCCCCGAGGCCCAGCACTGGATGTTTGAGGCCTGTGCCAATAGCGAATACCAGATTAAAAACTACCTGCACCCATTAATGGATGGCAGTTTGCGAGAGTGCTATGCCATCACCGAAGCCGAGTCTGGCTCTCACGAAGTAGTTGATACTAAGGCCTCTGCCTGCGAGGGTGGCTACAATATTAGCGGCGAAAAGTGGTTTGTGACCACGGCCAATCTGGCAGATTTCTTTTTCCTGCAGGCCAAGACTGACAGCGGCGAGGACGCACTGTTCTTTGTAGATATAGACGCACCGGGGGTGAGCATGATTGAAAACCCTGCCTTCTCCCATACCTTCCCCTCGCATCACCCCACCTATAAATTTGACCATGTATTTGTGCCAGAGAAAAACCGTATAGGTGATGAAGGCGCCGGCATGGACTACAGCCGCAGCTGGTTCCGCCATGAGCGACTGACCATAGCTGCACGTATGCTGGGAGCCGCCTCGCGCATGATTGAAGAGGCTACAGAATGGGCTACCCAGCGGCAGATTCAGGGGGAGTATCTGATCGACAAACAGGCTACCCAGTTTAGTCTGGCCGACAGTGTTACTGAACTCTGGGCCGCCAAGTTAATGGTTTATGAAGCCGCTGCCGCCCATGATCGCGGCGATGACCTCAAGTCCCAGCATGCCCAGTGCTCCATGGTAAAACTCTATGCCACCGAGATGGCCAACCGGGTGGCTGACCGCTGCCTGCAACTCTGGGGTGGGCGCGGCTATCGCCGCGATAACGCGGTTGAGCGCTTCTATCGCGAGGTGCGCGTAGACCGCATCTGGGAGGGCAGCAGCGAAATCCAGCGCATGGTGATTGCCAGCGCCCTGCGCAAACGAGGCCTCAAGGGAATGTAACCTATTTATGGCCAATCTCAGCCGCTATTCTGCCATCCTATTACTGTCTGTTATTCTCAGTGCAGGGGCGGCAGTTTTACTTTGGCTGGGTCAGGTCGGGCCTCTACAGAGTCCACAGGTAAATAATACTGAGGGTGAGCGACGGCTCAATATCTACAACTGGGCCGACTACATAGACCCCCAGACTCTGGTCGACTTTGAGCAGGAATACGGCATCCAGGTCAATTACGATATCTATGATTCCAGTGAAATGGTGGATGCCAAGCTACTAACTGGCCGCAGCGGCTATGATATTGTGGTTCATGCGGCTTCATTTACCGCCAGATTTAAAGACATTGATATCCTGCACAGTCTGGATACCAGCCGTCTGTCCAATTGGCATTATTTAGAGCCAGCACTGGTGGAAACCCTAGATCGCCAATACAGCAGCGGACTGATGGGCAGCCCATTCTTTTGGGGCACCACTGGGTTTACCTACAATGTCGACGAAATCAAAGCCCGTATGCCAGATGCCCCCCTGGACAGCGCCGCCATGTTTTTTGACCCTGAAATAATCTCCCAGTTTGCCGACTGTGGCGTATCTATGCTGGATGACCCATTAACAGTAATACCGCTGGCGATGATGTATCTGGGCTATCCGGCCAACAGTGTTGATCTCGATCAGCTGGCTGAAGTCGAGCAGTTAGTAAAATCAGTGCGCCCCTATATCAAATACTTTAGCTCCACCAAAATGCTGCTCGATCTACCCAGCAAAGAGGTGTGCATGGCCATGAGCTGGTCTGGAGACTACGGGGTTGCGGCGGGCAGAGCGGCAGAGGCAGGCATAGATATAAATCTGGCTTACACCATACCCAAAGAGGGCTCGGTGATCTGGTTTGATAATATTAATATCCCCAGCGATGCACCCCACAGAGACAATGCCTATCTTTTTGTAGACTATATGCTGCGCCCGGAGGTGATCGCCCGATCCACCAACTATATCGGCTACGCCAATGCCAATAAAGATGCCATTAATTTTGTGCAGCCACGCATAGCTCAGGACACAGCAATCTATCCCGATCAACTGGTGTTGCAGAGAATGCAGACCACCGAGGTGCTCACCCCTAAAATGGAACGCAGACGCTCGCGAACCTGGACAAAAATAAAAACCGGCCTATAAAAAAGCGATCCTATCCATGACAACAGCCATAACAGCGACAAGTGATAACAACAGGCCAGAGCAATCTGCAACGGAATTTTCCGATACACCTTGGCTTGATCCTGAGGCTGCTCCCTTTATACAGATTAGATCTCTGGGCAAGCAATTTGGCGACTTTACCGCGGTAGACAGTATCAGTCTGGATATATATCAGGGAGAGCTATTTACCATTTTAGGCGGCTCTGGCTGCGGCAAATCAACCCTGTTGCGCATGCTCGCTGGCTTTGAAACCCCCAGCGCCGGCCAAATCATTATCGACGGCGTGGATATCAGTGATCTGCCTGCCTATGATCGTCCGGTCAATATGATGTTTCAGTCCTATGCGGTTTTCCCCCATATGACGGTAGCCCAGAATATTGCCTATGGTCTGAAAAAAGACCGCCTGCCCAGGGCTGAAATCGATAGCAGAGTTGAGGAAATGCTGGAACTGGTGCAGCTGCAAGACCTGGCCTCGCGCAAACCCAAACAACTCTCCGGCGGCCAGTGTCAGCGAGTAGCTCTGGCCAGAGCGCTGATTAAACGGCCCAAGGTACTGCTGTTGGATGAGCCTCTTGCAGCACTGGATAAAAAGCTTCGCGAAGAGACCCAATTTGAACTGATTAACTTGCAGAGCAAACTGGGCACCACCTTTATTGTGGTAACCCATGATCAGGATGAGGCTATGACTCTCTCCTCCCGCGTCGCAGTAATGGATGCGGGACGCTTTGTGCAAATAGGCACGCCTCTGGAAGTCTATGAGTTTCCAGTCAACTGCTTTGTCGCCAATTTCTTTGGCACCATTAATATATTTGATGCCAGAGTGACCAGCTGCACCCAGATTGACAGTTACACCCATACTATAGAGGCCGCCCTCGACAAAACTGGCACCTTAGTAAAGGCCGACTGCACCCATCAACTCGGCGCAGGGGATATGATTTCCATTGGCGTGAGACCAGAAAAACTCAGCATCAGCCAGAAAAAACCCAGAGGTAAAAACCTCACCATTACCAGCGGTGTAGTTGAGGACCTGGCCTACTATGGCAATCACTCTGTCTATAGAGTGCGCAGCCATTCGGGCCGCATGATTCAGGTTAGTGCGCAAAACTTCCAGCGCACCAAAGAGCTGGTTTTGGAGTGGGACGATCAGGTCTATCTATCCTGGGACTCCAGCTGCTCAGTGGTGCTGCCAGAATGAGCCAGACCAAATACAATATGCCTCTAGGGGATAAGCTATGGCGCTGGCTGGTGATATCTCTGCCCTATTGGTGGCTGGCTGTCTTCTTTCTGGCCCCCTTTGCCATTGTCTTTAAAATCAGCTTTGCCGACCCGGTTATAGCTCAGCCACCCTTCTCCAAATTTTTTGACTTTAGCCCGGGAGCTGACAACTGGCTGCTGGCAACCCTGGATAACTATCGCTTTATCACCGAGGACAACCTCTACTGGATCAGTTACTTTAAGTCATTAAAAATTGCCGCCATCTCCACAGTGCTCTGCCTGTTACTCGGTTACCCCATGGCCTATGGCATTGCCAAAAGTCAGCCAAGAACCAGAAATATACTGCTGATGCTGGTTATTCTACCGTTCTGGACATCATTTCTGCTGCGGGTCTACGCCTGGATTGTGATGCTGGGTAAAACCGGTGCAATTAATTCGCTGCTACTAAAAGTCGGCTTGATCTCCACACCCATTAAAATGCTGTACACCGATGGCGCTGTGTACCTGGGTATTGTCTATACCTATATCCCGTTTATGATTTTGCCTCTTTACAGCGTACTGGAGAAAATGGATACCAATCTCCAAGACGCTGCCGCAGATCTGGGTGCCCGACGCTGGCAAGTCTTTTTTAATATCACATTGCCTCTGTCCATGCCCGGAGTGATCGCTGGCAGCATGCTGGTGTTTATTCCCGCAGTGGGCGAATTTGTTATTCCATCTCTGCTGGGGGGCATAGACTCATTGATGATAGGCCGCACCCTCTATGACGAGTTCTTTATTAATCGCGACTGGCCGCTGGCGTCTGCAGTGGCTACGGTGCTGCTGTTTATTATTGTGCTGCCCATTATGCTGTTGCAGCGTAGCCAAAAGGAGGACGCAGAATGAGCAGCCACAGAGGCCCCTCGACCTTTATCCTCTCGATACTCTGCTTTGGCTTTGCCTTTCTATATGTGCCTATTCTGGTGCTGATCGCCTATTCATTTAATGGCGCTGCACTGGCTACCGTCTGGGGTGGATTTTCTACTCGCTGGTACAGTGCCCTGCTGGAGAATGATCAGATTATTAATGCCGCCGTTCTCAGCCTGAAGATCGCCGCCACCAGCGCCACCTTTGCCACCATCTTGGGCACCATGGCGGGGCTGGCTCTTACCAGAATGCGCCGCTTTCGCGGGCGGTTTTTGTTTACCGGTTTAATCGCTGCTCCACTGGTAATGCCAGAGGTGATTACCGGGCTGTCACTGCTGCTATTGTTTGTTAGCCTGCAGCAACTGATTGGCTGGCCCGTCAGTCGCGGGGCCAGCACCATTACCATTGCTCATATTACCTTTGCTATGGCCTATATCGCAGTGATTGTGCAGGCGCGCCTGGCCAGTATGGATGAGTCGCTTGAGGAAGCTGCTATGGATCTGGGCGGCCGGCCTATGCAGGTAACCTTTGATATTACTCTGCCGCTAATTGCACCCTCAATGATCTCGGGCTGGCTGCTGGCCTTTACGCTCTCCCTGGACGACCTGGTGATCGCCAGCTTTACCTCGGGTGCAGGAGCCAGCACCCTGCCCATGGTGATATTCTCAAAAATCAAACTGGGGGTAACCCCGGACATAAACGCCTTGGCCACCCTGATTATCGGCACGGTTAGTCTGGGTATTATTATTGCCAGCTGGATTATGCTGCGCGGTCAGAAGAAAAATCCAGATCAGATAAACTGATATCCAGAGGCCAATAAGCAACCATCCCTAGGCAGCACCCTGTATATGGCTGGCGGGCACATAGTCAAAGATAAAGGTAATGCGGTCCTCTTTGCCTTTGTTCATCACACTGTGCTGCTTCTGATTATTGATTTCGTAGGCCTTGCCCACTTCAAAGCGAAAAGGTTTGCCATCGATCATAAAGCGCACCCTGGGATTGGTGGTGATAGGAATATGGATGCGGTGCCCGGCATGAAACGAGGGGTGCTTATCAAAATGCGGAGTAATCAGGCCGCCAGCAACCAGCTTGGCGGCCATGGCACGAATAATGGTGCCCCCTGGGGGATAGAACTCACGCAAAATAGATTCCATTAACGGCATGGCCGTCTCAGACAGCAGGTTCCAGCCAGACTCTCGGGATACCTCTATATCAGGCCAGCGGTCGGTGTCCACAAATAACATCATCAGCGATTGGGTTTGGGCGTGCACATCAAAGGCCTGCTGCCGGTAGCTGTTTTCCAGCCAAAACTGGTCGTCTACCGAGAGAATCACATCCCGCAGTGCCGAGCTATCCACTTCACCTAGATCACGCAATGGAATACCTATATCCATGCCCTACCTCATTCTTGTTGTTATGGTCGAAAAGATAATCAACATCCTAAGGGGAGTCAAATAACCGATAACAGCAGCCTACAGGCAGCTCTCATCTAGCTTCGAGATTTTACCATTAAATAAGCGCCAAACATGATGGCAAGCACCGGAAAAAACGGCACAAAAGGATAGTAGGGAATCAGGGTTTCAATCCACTGCATGGTGGTACCCGAGCTGTAGATGACATCGTACATAGCCCATATCTGCTCGGCCCACAGAGACCCCAGAGTACCAATCAAGCCCAATATGATAAACAGCCAGCCCAAAAACCTGGTGGTAAATCCGGCTCTGTGATTGGTGCCCCTGTTGGTGCTGTCATTGCTCTCTGTCATTTGCAGCTCTCCTGTTTTTATACCAGCTCCATGGCCGCTCTATAACCCTGTTCTATAGCCGCTTCCGTCATGGCATTGGCGGCAGAGTCTGCGTTGGCTATGCTGATGCGGCCAAAGGGCTTGCGAGCAATCATATGGGGATAGCGCTCGTCGTTATCATCCTCATAAATCGTATCGTAAAGTGGGTTGTACCAATAGGAATAACCATGGGCCCAGCGATTCACGGTGATAGCGGCAATATCTCTGGCTGGGTCGAAGCCACCCTCCCCGAGCATTTCAGATAACTGTTGGCGCACATTGCGCTCGATAGCTTCAAAAGAGGTGTTGATCAACTCATGGCGGCCGGCGCGGTACTGCTGTTGTGCGGTCAGCCCCTGATTGGATTTATGGGGGAAACGCTCCATATGCACAATCACTGGCTCATCTGGATTGGCGGCATACTTATAGCCACCATAGCTCACCGGAAAGTCCAATGTGGCATTGATATGGTAGCTGCCCGGACACATCACAGCCCCAACACCCATGGCTTTCCAGGCCTTCCAGTTGCGCAGAGCGACACTGGTATAGAGGATAGGAACCTTGATCTGAAACGCCAGCGCCTCCCGCTGAGCAGCCGGCAGCTGCGGACAAAGCGAGGGAATTACCGAATTATTACAGGCCAGTACCGCGCCTCGCGCCCGCACAAGACTGGCCTGGCCATTGCGGACATAGGTGACATTGACCAAGGGCTCTCCCGTTTGCCCTGCGGTTTGCTCAACATTGACCACAGAGCTATTTAAGCGCAAGCGCACGGCTGAGGCTGGCTGATCAAGTTGCTGATAATCAAACTGGGCAGTCAGCAAATCTTCCATAGTACTGCCGGGAGCCACAGCGGGAATCATGCGCCGCACCAGCTGCCGGGCAATTGAGGAATTACCATCGGGGAAATGATGAATATAGGGCTCATCTGCCTCTACTTCAGGCAGACCCGCCGGCTCCCAGCCCGGTAACCCACCGAAGGACATAGCGCCCAAAGCCGATACCGAGTCTATACCCACCCCCGAGTCCGAGGCCAGATCCTGCAGCACATCAAATACCTCAGTTTCGGTAATGCCGAGATGTCTGCGGAGAAAATCCCGGTAGCTTATAGAGTACAGATAATCCCATTTATCCTCTGCGGCTACCTCGGCAGTCTGGTCCTCTGTGGTGGTCAGCAAATAAATAAACTGCTTTTTGGCCGCCGCTGAAATCGGCATAGCATCAACCGCCTGCTCGGCGGTTAGGGGGGAGTCCGCCAAGGGGATATAGTCCTCAAAACAGCCCAGATCAAAGCGCACCATGCTGGTCACACCCCATTGCTCGCGCCCAAAGTACAGGCCAGCACCCAGGCCGTGTCGCCGGTAAAAATCCTGGTCATAGGCGGTATCAAACACCTGGATATCCACACCCAAGTCTGTCAGTAACTGTTTCACCAGATCGGGATAACTGGAGGGCTCCTGCATGGTCTGGGTGCCGCCATAGCCAATCAGACGACGGCCATCGACCTCAAACTCATTGCGTTTGGCATGGCCGCCAAAGTCATCGTGATTATCCAGAATAAGAATCCGCGCCTGGGGATGTTCCCGCCGGTAGTAGTAGGCGGCAGTGAGACCGCTGATGCCGGCGCCCACAACCACCAAATCATAGATACCAGGATCGGGCTGGTCCACTGTTCCCCAGCCGCCAACCCCCTGGCGCGCCAACTGGTGAATGACCTCAAAAGAACCCAGATGATTGCCCCGTAAACCGTCCAGCAGAGGGGGGTATTGATAACCCTGGTTGTTAACATTAGCACTGCTGACAAACCCACTAAATGGCAGTGCAGAGCCAGCCGCAACCGCTGCCATGCCCTGCAGCATATCTCTGCGCGATATGGCTCTATCCATACCCAATTTGCGATCAGACTGTTTCATAACATACTCTCAGGCTCGCTCCCTAGGCTGGCTTTTTTACCGCGGCCCTCTCACTGCGTTTCAGCTCTTTCTTGGTCCAGGCCCAGATGCGCAGGCCCCAAGCCAGGAAGCCCACCCAGTAAAAGGTATGGTCAATGGGATGCAGCGGAGTCTCATAGTAATACAGGGCATACCAGTAGACCGACCAGGCATAGCCCCAGAGGTAGTACATGCCAAACTTGTGTAGATAACGCCACTGCTTCGCCGTCAGCCGCTTGCGACCCAAAGGAAAAGAGGTCAGCACCATTGCAAACAGCACCAGATAGCCGCCCACCCCCTCGATGGTATCACTGAGGTTGTAGACCTCCTGGGCATAGTATGGATAGTGCAGTCCCACCATCCACAGGATAAACAGCAGCTGCCAGGCCATAGCCGAGGCAAAGCAAAGACCAAAATATTTGCGATTGCGCGCCAGCCAGCGGCTGAACAGGCTGGGAAAAACGACCTGTAGCGAGGAAGCCATAAAGGCCAGATACAGCCAGGGCACAGACCAGCGCACGGAGTACTGAATCATGGCCGAAATATCGGCGGCCTGGCTGAGGTCCACTGTTGTCATGGTGACTGCAGTAAAACCGCTGACCACCAGAGTGACCAGCCAAAATAGTTTCCACTCGTTAATGTAGGGATTGGCAAACAAGGTCTTAGCATCTGCGGCCATGCGTTTATCTCCCCAGCCCTAGAGGCTGTCCACTAATTTGTAATAGAGCATCCCCAGAGCCACCATCTGATTGCGGAATAGGTGCTGACCGGGAATAGTCACTGGCTTGATATTGGCAAAGATATCGAAGCGCTCCAATGTGCCCGCCACTGTGTCCGCCAGAATCTGCCCCGCCAGATGGGTCACATTGACGCCATGGCCGGAGTAACCTTGGGAGTAAATAATATTGGAAGCCAGTCGGCCCATCTGCGGCACTCGATTAATCGGCACACCAATGGTACCACCCCAGCCAAAGTCAAATTTTGTATTGGCCAACTGAGGATATTTTTTCAGCACATGGGGGATTAGGTTGCGTTTAATCACCTCAGGGTCAGAGCCAAAATAGGTAAAGCGGCGGCCAAATAGCAGGCGCTTATCAGCACTGAGACGGAAGTACTCCAAAATATAATTGGGATCGCAGAGAGCCAGATCCCGTGGGTTAATTTGATCAACCAGTTCTGGAGACAGTGGTTCAGAGGCAATAATAAAACTGTTTACGGGGAACATAATTCCCCGCAGTTTGGGTTCGATAAAGTGGTAGGCATTGCCCGCCAGCACCACAAAGTCTGCACTTACCGAGCCCTGCTCTGTGACCACCCTGGCTCTGGCGCCCCGCTCAATGCGCAGCACTGGAGACTGCTCATAAATGGTCGCCCCCAGGGACGCTGCGGCAGCGGCCTCGCCAGCGCAGAGATTCAATGGGTGAAGATGGCCATTACCCATATTGAGCATGGCACCTATATAGGCATCTGTACCCGTCAGTTGCTGAGTTTCCTCTTGGTCGAGCATTCTGTACTCATGGGGAAACTGATATTTGTCGAGCATGTCCAGTTCGATATGCAGGTCTTTAATATGGCGAGGCTTGATAGCCAAGTCCAGATAACCCGTTTTAAGATCGCAGTCGATCTTGTAGGTGGCTACCCGATCGCAAATAATCTTATGCCCGGCCCAGCGCAAGTCCCAGAGCCTCGACTCGCCGTCGGCACCCAGGGCTTTGGCAATAGCACTCTCGCCAGATAGGCCACCAATCATCTGCCCGCCGTTGCGCCCAGAGGCGCCCCAGCCGACCCGATTGGCCTCAACCAAGCTAACCTTATAGCCTCGCTCCACCAGATGTAGCGCTGTGGATACACCGGTAAATCCGGCGCCAACCACACAGACATCCGCAGACTGATCACCCTGCAACTGCGGATATTCCGACATCTGATTGCGGCTGGCGGCGTAGTAGGATCCTGTGTGCTGCTGGGGTTGGGTCATGGGTTGAGTCACGGGCTTTGTCGGTGGTTTTTATCCACTGGTCCTCTCAGTAACCAGGGTTGCAACTTTTATCGCAAAAAGTCAGCGGCAATTCCTCCTGTCCTATCGGCCACCAATTTATGGGGTTTTCGCTGGCACAGATATGGCCTTAGACTCTTGCCAGAAAGCTGCGACGGAACTGTGCCGGGGTCTGTCCGGTGGATTTCTTAAAGGCCGCATAAAAAGCTGAGTTAGAATTAAAGCCCACAGCAAAGGACACATCTAGAATGGAGTCAGCCCGGCCATCCCCCTGGCTCAGCATTCGTTTAGCCTCCTTAATCCTGTAGCTATTGAGAAAGTCAAAAAAGCTCATATGAAAACCAGAGTTGACCGCCTGAGACAGATGGTTAACCGAACAGCCTACTAGGGCCGCCAGTTTTGGCAGGGTTAGGTCTGATCGCAGAAACACTTTTTCATCTGCCATCAGGCTGGCTAGCTGACGGGTATAACGCTGCAACTGCGCCTGATCCAGGCCAGACTTTGCATATTTTCTCAGTGGTACAGCATCGGATTTGGCCAGCCCCGCACCCAGGGTGCCCACGGAATAGGTCGGGTCGTAGTAATCAGCAATCCTGATAGCACCGTCCCCTTTCAAGCTCATAAACTCGGCGCCAAACCAGTCCGCGGTTTGGGTATCCAGCGACGACATGCGGTATTGAAAAGCAATGGTCGTATCGTTAAATAGCACATCACCAATCAGGTGGTAACTGTGACTGCCAGAGGCAAAGAATTCGCTGAGGTTGGCGACCAGTGCATCGCCAGAGTGCTGCTGATTGGCGGGGATATCGCAATAAATACCGTTTTTTACCAGATGTTCGGCTACGCCTCTGGGATCACTGTGATTCCAAGCGTCTATATAGCTCTCAACAAACTCCACGGCGTGCATTACTACTCACTCCCCCGTCTAATAATCGTTATTTTATGCTGCGTCTCTACTCAATCTGTCGTTAGGATGGCTAAAACAATATCACTACCTGTGTCTGAGAGGCAATATGGCGTGACAATCAGCTCTATCAAACGGATAATTGCGACCTCAGGTTTACTCAAGATATCAGTATTAACAGGCCGCTTACAGATAACCTCCCAGCACAGCGCTGGCATAAGATAGGCGCCTTGAAATCAGACCAGCTCAGAGAAGGAACAGTATGAATATCGATGGCAAAGCCCTGGCCCAAGAACTACGCGACAGTCTGGCTGTTGAGGTTGCGCAATTGCAACAAGAGCGCGGCATTACCCCGGGTTTAACGGTTATTTTAGTAGGGGAAGACCCCGCCAGTCAGGTCTATGTCCGCAACAAGGTACGTCAGACCAAAGAAGTCGGCATGATAAGCAACGAGATTAAATTGCCGGCGGAGACCTCCCAGCAAGCACTGCTCGATGAACTGGATAAGCTCAATAATGATCCCGCTGTGCATGGTATTTTGGTGCAGCTGCCGCTACCTAAGCATATTGATGAGGCCTTGATTATCGACACTATCTTGCCAGAGAAAGATGTCGATGGCTTCCATCCCATGAATTCCGGCCGTCTGTGCAATGGCGACGATGCAGCGCTGGTGCCCTGCACGCCTCAAGGCTGCGTTTTACTGGCCAAGAAACATCTGGGGGACGATCTCTCCGGCAAACATGCGGTGGTGATTGGTCGCTCCAATATTGTCGGCAAACCAGTTTCCCTTTTATTGCTGCAGGAAAGCTGCACGGTAACCATTGCCCATTCACGCACCAAAGATCTCCCTGCACTCTGTGCAACAGCTGATATTCTGGTAGCTGCCGTGGGACGGCCAGAGATGGTCAAAGCTGACTGGGTCAAACCAGGTGCCACAGTGATTGATGTGGGTATCAATCGCATTGACACTGAGGATGGAAAAGGTCGCTTGGTGGGCGATGTGGATTTCGCCGAGGTGGCGCCAGTGGCCGAGGCCATTACCCCAGTGCCAGGCGGTGTGGGTCCCATGACTATTGCCTGTCTGCTGAAAAATACGGTGGAAGCTGCTCGACGCTTTGGCTAACGGCCTAACCGCGGGATAATAACTTAATCTTATCAGCCCTATCAGCCGCTCTCTCGCAACCAGAGCGGCGGCTGATAAACTGTCACCTCCACACTGTCTCCGGCGTTAATGATGCCCGACACTTCGACAACACCTACCAGCCCCCTAGTATATTGAGCGGCCTGAGAAAATGCCGTGTCATGAATGGCTTTGCCGGACTGGGTGCTGTGTATGGAGGCCAACTTTTTACCCATATCCAAACAGGGCGGATTGTACTCCTCTACCATTAACTCAGCCCCAGAGGGAAATTTCAGAATACTGCCCTTGGGCAATCGCGATAGCTTAGGCACTCCAGACAAGCAGAGATTGGCGCCCAGGCTGGCTGCCGTCAGAGGTTCGGTTAAATCCATGGCCTGGGTGATGGCCGTCAACTCTTCCACAGATACCGCAGACCACTGGCGCTCATTGCGCCGGATAATACCCTCTGCCTGTTTGTCTCCGGCACCCCAGGCCTCGCGCTCAAAGGAACCATGGCGGTCTCCCACCAGACCATCGAGCTGGGCATCCAAACAATCACAGGGCTGCTTTGACAATGTCTCTTCTGAAGTTCCCAGATAAACAGAGTCTACTTGCCCGATAATCTTATTCATACACTTCTCTAAAACCCAGACTTAAAAAGCAGCTGGTGGTGTGGCCCTGGCCCGATCTGGCGACCAGAATGGACGGTCCTGCATCTGGCAGCGCACTACCTTATTGTGATGACGCAGCTCCTTGCCATAGTAAATCTCTGCCCAGATATCGCCTTTGAGATATTTGCTTTTGATCATGGCCAGGGCAATGTTGGCTTTAACCACTGGCGACCACATGGCAGAAGTCACATAGCCAATCTCGGTTTCACAGGCTTTGTCCGCATAGAGAAATGACTCCTCTGCCGGCTTATTGCCCTCAATATCCAGTTTAACCAGACGGTACTCTGAACCCTGTTTGCTTTCTTTCAGCAATGCAGACCGACCATTAAAGTGGGGCTTTTTAAAGTCCACCAACCAGTCGAGATTCAGCTCGAATGGCGTCTGATCATATTTATAATGAATGGTCTTAAGCGCCTCATTAAATTCCATGCCTGGCATAACAAAACCGGCTTCGAGGCGCGCCATATTAGTGGCAGCCTCGCCATAGGGTTGAATGCCATAGTCTTCGCCAGCGGCATAGAGGGTATCCCAGAGGGTCAGGGCTAACTCTGGCAATATCCACAGTTCATAACCCAGATCACCGGTAAAGCCCGTGCGCGAGACCATCAGCGGTTTGTCGGTGCTGCCAGCAATATCAAAATGCATAATATTAAATGGCTTGAGGGTCTCAATTCCCTCAAGGCCAATTTTCTTTAGCACCTCGCAGCTTGTAGGACCCTGCAGCGACAGCGCGGCAATCTCATCGGTCAAATCCACAATATCCACTTTATCGAAGCCAAAGGCGCTTTTGCGCAACCAGGCCAGCGAGGGACTACCGCAGGTAAGCAGAAATGATTCCGGCCCCAACTTAAAAATAGTGCCATCGTCTACCAGTCGCCCCTCGTCGGTACACCAGCACACATAGGTGACTCGGTCTTCTTTTAGCTTGCTAATATCTCTGGTCACCATGCGATTTAACATGGCCTCAGCATCGGCGCCACTAATGCTATATTTTTGCATGGGGCAGATATCATAGGTGGCACAGCTATTGCGAATACAGAAGTACTCGTACTCTTCATCATAGTAGTAGTCGGCGAACTTGTAGCCGTTCCAGCTGGACCAGGCCTCGCGAAGATTGAGCTCTGCCTGGCGCGGATGAAAGTGACTCTCTTTTAGTCGCTCGCCAGCATAGGGGTCGGATTTTTGATTTTTCGCTTTTTTCATCTAATGGCTATCCAGTCTAGGCTACTCGTCGTAGAAATCGTCTTCAGGCACAGTGTTGGGGCGTTTTAAATCCATCAGTATTTCCCGCGCTGCATTGGCACCGCAGGCTGAGGACACGCCGCCGCCCGGATGGGTAGAAGAACCGCACATATACATATTTTTAACCGGCATGCGGTACTGGGCATATCCTGGGAACGGGCGATTAAATAACAACTGGTCTATGGTCAGCTCGCCCTGAAAGATATTGCCCTCGGTCAGCCCTACCTCGGCTTCAATTTCAAACGGCGTGCGCACCTCCATATGCACAATCAAATCTTTAAACCCTGGGCTGTAGCGCTCGATCTTATTGACAACGGTCTGGCCAAAGGCATCGCGCTTCTCCGGTGTCCAGGGACCATCGGCCAGCTCCGGTGGGCAGTACTGCACAAAGTTGGACATCCAGTGCTGCCCCGGAGGCGCCACGGTAGGGTCCCAGGCAGAGGGAATAACAGACTCAATAAAGGGGTCATCAGACCAGCGACCGTGCTTCCAGCAGTCGTAGGCGCGCTCCATGGTTTCCATGGAACCTACAAACCCCTGGCCGCCGCGATTGATATAGCGGTTATCCGGCACACCGGTAAATTTAGGCATACCAGAGAGTGCAATATTTACCTTGCCAGAAGAGCCGCGTATTTTAAAATTCTCAGCTTTTTCGTAGATACCGGGCGGCAAGTCACCGCGCTCCATACACTGAGTAAAGGTGCGCTTGGCATCCAGATTGGAGACCACAATACCGCCGTAGATCTCTTCACCATTTTCCAGCACCACACCCAGCGCCTTATTGTTTTTTACTAGAATTTTATCTACCCCGGCATTGGTGCGAATCTCACCACCATGCTCGCGCACAGCACCGGCAATAGCATTGGAAATCGCTCCCATGCCGCCGCGGGCCAAGCCCCAGGCACCAATATTGCCATCCACATCACCCATAACATGGTGCAGCAGAATATAAGCCGAACCCGGGGAATAGACTCCCAGGGCTGTACCAATCACACCAGGGCTGGCCATGGCTGCTTTAATCAAATCATCTTCAAAATAATCATCGAGAAAATCTGCCGCACTCATGGTGAAGAAGCGAATATATTCGTAGAGCTCTTTTTCACCCAGAGCCCAAAACTCCTTGGCCAGCCACAGTAGCTCTTTAATATCTCTAGGCCGAAATGACGTCGGGTCTGGCGGAGTGCGCAGCAATGTCTTGCGAATCAACTGGGCATAGCGTGCCAAATCGGCCTGAAAGCGGAACATGGCATCGGCGTCATGGGGCGAGCGCTGACGCAGCTGGTTGTACTCCGCCTCTTCTGAGTGATAACTGGCCATGGTCTCACCATTGTCGCCAAACACCACAGTGCCCAAATAGGGCACTAGTACCAGCCCATGTTTAGTCAGGTTGAGATCGCGATGGATGGCCTGGCGCATCATGCTGCACACATAGGAGCAGCTGGAATAGAACCAGCCATCGTGCATCTCTCTGGTAACCGCAGCACCGCCTATATAGTCATTTTTCTCAACCACCAGTACATCCAGCCCGGCCTTGGCCAGGTAGGCCGCGTTGGTCAGGCCGTTATGGCCGGCGCCGATAATAATGGCATCGTATTTTTTCATGGTCTTATTTCGCCCCCAAGATATGCTGGGCGGCATTGTGACCCGGGCCGCCCATTAGGCCACCGCCGGGATGGCTGCCGGCACCACAGAGATACAACCCGGGGATGGGCGTGCTGTACTGGGCGGCTTCGTAGGTGGGGCGCATCATTAGCATCTGATCCATAGAGAGCTCAGTGTGATGCCAGTGACCGCCGGTCACATGGTAGT
>JAYPYO010000024.1:0-30011 GCA_038135995.1 Porticoccaceae bacterium | reverse complement strand
GGTCAACAGAGGAATAAAGCTGCCATCGGCCAGAGCGGTGGTATACAGGGTTTTTGCGTAATCATGATCTGTCATGCTGTCTGGCAGCTGATCGAGAAAGACATGACTCCAGCGCACCAGACTCTGGTTATACAGGGTTAAAAACACTTCCTCGCGGGTTTTAAAATACAGATACAGGGTCCCCTTAACGACCCCAGCCAATTTAGCCAGGTTCGCCATGGAAAATCCCTCGTAACCCACTTCGGCAAAATGCTGTTCTGCCGCGTCAAGTATTTGCTGACGACGAAAGTGCTTTTGGTCCTGAGTGCGCGCCCGTTTTCGCTCCACACTCATCGCTTAACCTTATCTTTAATACTCTTTTCAGAGGCCGGCCCATAGGGAGGCATAAAGCCAGCCAGTTTGGCTACCGGAATGCGTTTTGGCTGACGATAGATACCTTTGGCATGACTAAATGTCTTAAAGCCTTCGATACCATGATAGGCGCCCATACCACTGGGACCCACGCCACCAAAGGGCAGGTCTTTTTGCAGCATATGGAACATCACATCATTGATAGAGACGCCGCCAGAGGTGGTGCCGGTGAGGAAGCGTTGTTCCTCTGCCTTGTCATAGCCAAAGTAGTAGGCGGCCAGAGGGCGAGGTCTATCGTTGATATAGCCAATGGTATCTTCGAAATTATTATAGGTTTTAATCGGCAACAGGGGCCCAAAGATTTCATCCTGCATGCAGATGGCATCATCATCCGGATTAATAATCAGAGTGGGTGGAAGCTTCTGGGTCGGGTTAGCCTTAAAGTCTTCGTTGGCCGGGTTAATGGTGACCATCTTAGTCGAACGCTTTTCGGCGTCTGCCAGATTATCCAGCATACGCTGGTAATGGCGCTCATTAACCATAGCTGTGTACTGGTCATTGTCCAGTATGCTGGGATACATCTCGTTGACTACCGCAGTAGCCTGAGCAACCACCTCATCTAAACTCTCTTCCGGTACCATCAGGTAGTCAGGGGCAATACAGACCTGACCAGCATTGAGCATTTTACCTACCATAATGCGCTCAACCGCTTCACTGAGGTTAGCACTGCGAGAGATAATAACCGGTGACTTGCCGCCAAGCTCCAGAGTAACAGGCACCAAATTGCGTGCAGCAGCACCCATAATATGGCGGGCAACACTGGTGGCTCCGGTAAAGATCATATGATCGAAAGGCAGTGAGGAAAATGCCTGCCCTACTTCTGGCCCACCGGTAAACACTGCCAGCTCGGTGGGGTCAAAAGCCTCTGCCACCATGTCTGCAATCAGAGCACTGGTGGCCGGGGTAAATTCAGAGGGCTTGATCATGGCACGGTTACCCGCGGCAAGCACATTGGCCAGGGGTTCAAATACCATACCCAGGGGGAAGTTCCAGGGAGCCAGCACACCTACCACACCTTTGGGTTGATACTTGATAGATGAGCGCCCGCCCAGCAGATTTAGGGGGAACATACTGGGGCGCTTTTCCAGCTTCATCCAGCTTTTGAGATGTTTTCTGGAATGTTTGAGGCATTCAATGGAGCCTGTCACATCGGTCATCAGGTTGACCTGTCGTGGCCGACAACCAAAGTCTGCATTCATTGCCTCACTGATTCCTTCAGCATTCTTTACCAGCACATCAATAGCGCGGTTAATACGGTCGATACGGGTTGCTGCCGAAACCTCGCCCTCAGCAATATAGCTGTCGCGCTGGGCCTGCAGTGCAGCCTGCAGTTGGAGTTCTGTGTCAGAATCTACAAGGATTTTTTGCGGTGCGTTCATCTCTATTCTCCGATAGTTATTTAATGACTTGGGGTCATTAAATAACTGACCAGTAGTCATTGCAAGTCTTTTATCGGATTAGAAGCTGAATCAGGAGCCCATACGCTTAAACGCGCTGTCATGTTTATCAATAAACTGATGTTTTAGTGCCCCCAGAATATGGGCGCCCAAAATGATATAGATTAGATACGGCAGCAGATATTTGTGCAGCGCTCCCCACAGGATATAGGCGTCACTCTCAGGCCACAGCGGCGCCAACTCCCAGGCAAAGAAATAAGTGGGATAACCATGTAAGCTCGTCATAACAAAACCAGTTACTGGCAGTGCGATCATCATAAAGTACAGCAGTTTATGCACTGCCCCGGCAAGCTTGCGCTCGCGGGGAGTCAGTGAAGCGTCCAGTGTCGGGCGACGAGACAACTGATTCCAAACCAATCGAATTAACAGCAACAGAAATGCCGTCACCCCAAGGGTCTTATGCACCACATAGTAGGCATTGCGATACTCTGTGCCCTCGGGAATCATAGAGGCAAAGATACCCATGGGAATAAGTGCCAAAAACAGACCAGCCGTGCTCCAGTGCAACAGTCTTGAGACCCGGCCGTAACCACCCTCAGTGTTAGCTGCAGTAAGGCTGAGTGTTTCGCTGCTACTGGCCTGGCGTCTAGCCACCAACATTAGAAACACCCCCGCCGACAGAGCAATCAGTGCCTGCATCCACAGCAGCGCCGGCTTGGCCGAGTCCATAGGCGTCTGGTTTGGTTTGGGGTTTTCAAGAAAACCACTATTAACCACAAAATAGAAGAACCAGGCGGCTATCGCCAAACAGCCTGATGCTGCCAATAGAGTACCGCAAACACGCACTGCAGGCGCACTGAAACTGATGGCCCAGGCAGTGATAAGGGAGCCCACCACAATGGCGAGAGCAACCCAGCTATCCAAATTGCCCTCCATTCGAGCTGGTGGCACATAGCCCGCAGTCACCGCAGTACCAGCGTCAGCAGAGGCAAAAGAGGCGAGCCCCAGAGCAAGAATGGTGGTGGCAAGCATAGTTAGAGCAGTCAATAGCCGGTGGCCCATTACAGATTCCTCTATTATTTTGGCAGGAGCAGCTGGAAAACCAATACCAGCTGCCCCTAGACTGAAGTAACTAAGCAGGATCAGCCGAGTTTTTACTTAACCAGCGTACCTGCACAATCATGCCAACTACAAAGATCAGCAAAAATGCCTGATGGAAACCAAGCAACAGGGGGTCTTCAAAAGAATCAATAAACGGATCGCCGAGAGGCAGTCGTCGCAAGAAGTCCGTGATCGCTGGAATCATATGAAACAGCAATGTGCTGGAGTAACCCAGGGCCTGGAAGTACATGGAAAAACGGCCAAACCATTTAAATTTCTCCATGATAATGCCACCGCTAACCGCCACCAGTGTCAACACTGCCAGCCAGTGAGCGATACCAAAGCCACCCTGGTTATAGATTCCCAGTGCTGAGCCGGCAACAATAATAGTTACAAGCACATAGAGCTTGCCCGACTGATTATCCAGGGAAATTACTCTGTATTTAAACAATGTATAAAATGCGCTGATCAGTGCCACTATCCCAAGGATCGTGTGAAACCAGCCTAGCAATGTCATCTCTGGCATTTTTATTCTCTCTTATAGCAGATGTTTAGGATTAATTATTTATGGGGGTTAACCAGGTACTTCGCACCGGTCGCCTGTTTTGCATAGCCACGGATAATCTCTGGCTGCAGCATTTCTGCTAGAGAAATCTCCTGAGTGTAATGGCTGGCAAAGGTGGTATTGATTTCTGCAGCCACACGCTCACGCATCTGCCCAAATCGCTCCATACCAATGCGCCCAATCATTGGCGTTAACAACCAGCCGCCAAGCCCCCATTGCAGGCCAAAAGAACGGTTTAAAACAGTCGGTGACATATCCAGCCCACCATAGATATACACCTGCTTGTAAGTGTCGGAGCCATAGCGACTGTACTCGGTAGCCGTCTTATTGGCTGCAATTTCCATCGCTGTCAGTATTTGACCCGGCAGCTTGCCGCCATTACCACCACCAGTGGCATCAAAGCCCAGGGTACAGCCAGTGGCCACAATGGCATTCACCAGATCATCCATAAAGCTGTCGGCACTGGTATCACAGATATATTCAGCACCCAGCTTTTTCAGAGTTTCCACCTGCTCTGGTTTTCTGACCACATTGATCAGAGGTACGCCATCGTCCTTACAGATCTTAACCAACATCTGGCCGAGATTTGAGGCAGCGGCAGTATTTAGAAGCGCCGTATGGTTTTCCAGTCGCATGGTTTCCACAAAGGCCAAAGCCGTTAGCGGGTTCACAAAGGAAGAGGCCGCTTGCATAGAGGTAGTGCCCTCGTTCATCACCAGGCAGCTCTGGGCAGGAACACAGCGGTACTGGCTATACATGGCGCCACCGGCCACACCAACGGTTTTGCCAATCAAATGCTTGGCATTGGCGCCGGCATCTATAACCACACCACCACCTTCATTACCTACCTGCATGGACTGACCCATTCTTGGTTTCAAAGCGCCCAGTAGTCCCGGATGTAGTTTTATGGATGCCACTGTCTGGTCCCCTTCACCGGAAACGCTCAGGCTATCCAGATCGGCTGCAAAGGTAATCAGTAAGGCAAGGTCAGAGGGATTAATGGGTGAGGCTTCAATCTTAAGAAGAACCTCATCGTCGCCGGGAACTGGCCGCTCTACATTTACAATGGATAATTCTAGTATTCCTTCATTGGTTAGCGTTGAGCGTATTTCTTTTGAGCTATTATCTGACATTATTTCCCTCTCCTTAAGTGGTGGGCCCTATAGTTGACCCTTGGTTGATATGCGGTATGATATGGTGTGTTATATGAATTATACAAGTAGTCATTAAAATCATACTGGTATAGAAATGCAGACCGTAAGCAAAAATAAAGAGCGCGAAAGTAAAGGGCGTGAAACTCAAGGGACCCAATGTAAAAGTCCTGTAAGTGATGCCCTAAGCCTGATTGGCGGCAAGTGGAAAATTGCTATTATTTATAATCTGCGTGAGGACCCACTGCGCTTTGGCGAGTTGAAACGCATTCTATCTCCCATCACTCAACAGATGCTAACCAAGCAGCTGCGGGAAATGGAGAGAGATCATCTGATTGATCGCAAGGTCTATGAAGTTATTCCACCCAAGGTTGAATATTCACTAACTCAATTTGGTCAGTCTTTTATGCCGGTACTGGATTCTCTGTGTAAATGGAGCACCGAGCATCAAGACCAGTTGCACTCAATCTCCGAAGACAATCAATCATAATAACCTGGGCGCAGCTCTATGAATCTTCTGGATAACAACAATCTTCAATGGCAGCGCTATACCGGAGGGGACGCTTTCGACTACCCCATAGACTATTCTGATGCCGTGCTCGACGCGCGCGAGGATGGCCGCCTGGAGCTACTGGTTATATGGGAACCCAACTGCTACTGCCACTTTCATCGTCACATGGCAGAGACAACTTCATTGGTATTGCAGGGTGAGCTTCGGGTGACAGATATAGATCTGGCAACCGGCGAAACGCTGGATACCAGAATCCGAACTACCGGCGATTTTGCCCATAAAGAGTCCGGAGATGTGCATATGGAACAGGCGGGGCCAGAGGGTGCACTGGTGCTGTTTAGTATTTATGACAGTACGGGCAAGGGACAACTGGCCCAATCCCTTAGCAGCGATGGGCAGGTGATCACTACCACCACCATAGAACGCATTTTTAAAAGGCTGGACTCAGAGTCAGCCTAAGAAGCCATTGTTACACGGAACTTCGACAACAACTCAAACAATCAAAACAGGAGCCGGTCTCAGCATGAGCGACATCTACACCCCCCCTAAAGTCTGGAGCTGGGATAAGCAAAGTGGTGGCAAGTTTGCCGCCATTAACCGCCCCATAGCTGGCGCAACCCATGACAAAGAGCTACCCATTGGCAAGCATCCGTTCCAACTCTACTCTCTGGGCACACCAAATGGGGTTAAAGTCACCATTATGTTTGAGGAGCTATTGGCTCTGGGCCACTCCGACGCAGAATACGATGCCTGGTTGATTAATATTGGCGAAGGTGCCCAATTTGGCAGTGGCTTTGTAGAGGTCAATCCCAATTCAAAGATACCCGCCCTGATGGATCGCCGCGGCCCGGAACCAGTGCGGATATTCGAGTCTGGAGCCATGCTGATGTATCTGGCCGAGGCCTTTAATGAATTTCTACCCAGTAGAATGCCAGAGCGCAGCGAATGTCTGTCCTGGTTGTTCTGGCAGATGGGCAGCACACCTTTTCTCGGCGGTGGCTTCGGCCATTTCTATGCCTATGCTCCCGAGAAATATGAGTACCCAATTAATCGCTTTGCTATGGAAGTTAAACGCCAGTTAGATGTGCTCGACCAAACATTGGCAACCCGCGAATACTTAGCCGGCGACAACTACTCCATCGCTGATATGGCCACCCACCCCTGGTATGGCACATTGGTTTCAGGCTCACTGTATAGTGCTCAGGAGTTTTTGGATGTGGCCAGCTACAGCAATGTTATCCGCTGGGCTGAGAAAATTCAGGCACGGCCCGCTGTGCAGCGGGGCCTGAGGGTCAATCGAGTTTGGGGAGACGAGAGCCGGCAACTTGCTGAGCGCCACAATGCCAGCGATCTGGATAGCTAAAGCGCTCTTTGCCAGGATTTGGTCTGATAGACAAACCCCAGATAGCCTCGCACCATAAGCCTATCACCTTCAAGCCAGACCCTACCCTTGTAGTAGCCACCGGTTTCCGGATCGAAAAGGGTGCCCTTTTGCCAGATATTTTTCTTGAGGCTGAGCCCGTTAATCACTTCCATACCAACAACGGGCTTGCCATATAAGTCGCCCTTACAGCTTTCACAAACCGGGTTCTCCTCAGGCTGATTATGCAGACTAAGAATAGTGGCATATAGCTTGCCGGCTTCAATTCTAACCTCTACCGTCGATTGCATGGCGCCAGACTTATCAAAGGTATTCCAAAGCCCCGAGGGATCAGCTGCGGGTTCAGCCGACACAGTGGCAGTACTTAAGGATATGATTGCAATAAGTAAGATTCTCATAACTGCTCCTCTTAGGATTCAACCTGGCTATCTAGGCTCTTTCTGGGCCCGGGGAAGAAACGATTGGTCTGCTGCTGATAGTCCCTATACCCGGGTCTTTTCTGCACAGAGTAATATTCTGAGGGTACCGCACCTGTAATATAAACCAAAGTGCTGTACATAAACTTAGAGGCCAGTAAAAGCCCTAATCCCAAGAGCAGCCACAGCGCCTCAGATTCGGCACCTCGCAGAGCCAGCCAGGATGGAATAGCCGCTATAACCAGCCCGTTCCAGACCATCCATTCAGCGAAATAATTAGGGTGTCTACAGTATTTCCACAGGCCAATATTGCACACCTGCCGCTGCTTACCCAGCTTTTTCATCGCTTTTAAAAAACGCACCTTTTGCAAGTCAGCTATAGATTCCATAGCAAAAGCCAGGATCCAGATAGCTAACCCCACAAGCTCCAATAGCTGGAACTGCTCGCTCCTATTGGACGCAATAATAAATACCGGGAAGGCCAAAAATGACGCATTAGCCAGCCCCTGGGAAATAGCATCCACCTGCAGAGCCAGCTGGGTATTGGTTTTTCCCTCTTTCTGCCACAGTATGCGTTGATACTGATAGCGGGGAAACTCCTTTTTCAACAATCCCATGCGCCACATTTTTAAGGCGCCCATACCCATTCGCAGGCCAATCAGGATAACAATTCCACTGACCAATAAGGAGCGCAACCAATAGCCATCACTGAGCCAATAACTGACCAGTCCCAATAAAACCAAACCCCAGGGCCATCCGATATCCACATAACTCATGCGCTCAGTTCGCCAGATTGGTAGGCAAACTACCAAGGCAAAAAGCACTAACTGACCCAGACCATTGATAAGGCCTAAGTTGGAAAATGTGCTGCTATAAAGAAGCAGAGCCCATCCAAGCAGAAATGGGTACAGGGGGCGAAAATAGCTCATAGAAATACAGTTCCTGTTGTTATAGAGGTCAACAGTAGTATTGACCAGTACAGGCAGTATATCTTCGGTGATTAACTTTGGGGGTTAAAAATCCTATCTGACAGGTGCTTATGGAAATTAACAATGGCTTTTTCAAAGTAGCCAAAGGTCAAATGACTGTTGGCTTCGGCCGTTACCGTCTGTTGAATTAAGCAGGCCGCTTCTCGATCTTCATCCTGGCCTGATTCATTGACAAACTGGGCATCTCTTTCAACGTCCTCAAGGGGAATTGGGTTCTCGACAGTTTGATCAGGAGTTACCAGATAGATCACCATCTGGGTACTGCTGGGGCTGAGAGGCTCCATAATCGTCAAGTTTGAATGTTTGGATAACACCGAGACACTGGCGTTGGGAAAAAGATGATAGACAGAGGTCAGCATTCCTGAAGCTCTGCGCTTATCTGCAGGTACATCTCGCAACTTCTCAATGCGCCGGAAAGGAAAAGTCACTCGAGCATTAGCACCGTAGGTCTCGACCAAATTAACATTGTCTAAGCCATAGGGATAAAACGACTTTTTATGCAATGATTTAATGTGGTAACCCTCTAAGAGGGTTTCGGTTAACAACTTCCAATTAGCCTGGTCTGTATTTTCTGACTGCTTAAACAGTTGCTGCCCTGGACTAAAGTAGTCGCGGCTATTTTCGAGCATCTCTGGACTGATCTCTCCCTTCTGCATCACATAGACAAGACCGCCCTTTTCCATAGCGCTCACCTCCACCAGACCGTGATCCTCAGTAGCAAGACCAGGAAATCCCTCTTCACCCGGGATAGCTTTGAGTGACCCATCAAGGCCGTAGGACCAGGCATGGTAGGGACAGACAAAGGCCTGAGCGCGACCACTGCCACTGGCTACTTGCATGCCACGATGGCGACAAGCATTAATAAAAGCTCTCACCTTGCCGTCTTTGCCGCGCGCTACTACCAAAGGGGTACCCGCGGATTTTCGAGCAATATAGCTACCTTTTTCAGGCAGCGCCACGGAGGGACAGAAAGGTATTGGTAAACTGCGCAACAGCGCTATTTCAGCATCAAATCGCTCTTGGGAGTGATAGTTTTCAACAGGCTCTCGCCAGACAGTATCACCAAGATCAGTGGTACCATTATCTATGTGAGTAAAGATTCGCTCGATAGCCTCCTGGTCATTTAACAGTGAAACTGTCGGAATAATATTGGACTCTGAAGCTGATGATGACATTGGGCAACCTACTTTTATTTTTAAAAATTTTAGACTGTAAGATCTGGTGATTCTGCTGACATATTAGCTGCTATTACTGTCGCTAAAATACAAATATTAAGATACCGTTATTGAGTGATCTGGTCAACCTTAATATATAAACTCTATATTAATATATTAACCAACCTCAATTAAGATTGATGGACGCGGCTCAATCGAATGCCATATACAAATTATAGATTGTTAGATAAGGGACCCAGGGTAAACAAGGACTCAGCAGATTATTTTTTAAATGTTTCCAGGCCACCAAGAATAAACTGCACCGCGGAATCGACAGTTTTTTTGCGATTGCCGCCGACAACACTAAAAGTCTCTGCAGCGGCAATGGATGCGCCTGAAGCAATTTTGGCCATTACTCTAGCTTCTTTGCGCGTCACACCATAGACCTTCATTATGTTCTCAATCAGGATATTACCCACTTTATCTTGCGCTCTCGGGCCTGCAGTATCCAATACCTTGGCAACATCGGGCAAATTGACAAGGATCGGCAAAATCTTGCTATTTGACTGCTCGTCGAAATTAATACTGACAAAAATATGCACAACGGCAACAAAATCTTCAGCAAGATTTAACCGCCTTAAAAGGCTGCCATAAAACAAGTCAAATTCACGCTGCAGTAGCGACTGCAGGAGCTCCAGACGAGTACTGAAGTACTTATAAACCAAGGGATTGCTCACGCCAGCCTTGCGCGCCAGGAGCTCCATGGTAAACGAGTTCAGCCCATGCTCAAGAATCACTTTACGAGTCACATCAAGTAGCTGGGTACGGCGATCTTCTGTGGAGAGACGCTTTCGGATTGGTTTTTCCATGAAGAGAGTATACGTGGGTTTTACCGATCTGTCAGATTCCTCAAGCTATTCTTTTGCCATAGACGGGCGGCTTGATTAGTACTGTTCTCATAAGAGTGTTATATGAATATTATAATTAATCTTGACATTTCTATGCTTTGAGATTATTGTTTGTAGCCCACAAAAACAATAAAAAAGTTGGCAACAACATTTGAAAAAAACATCAAATCTCATCAACCAGCTAGTCCTCTGTAGTGGTATTTTATTGTCACTGGTAACAGCTAATATTGTGGCCGGTGAAGCACCAGTGGAGGTCAACGCCCTCAACTATGTGCGCGCCAAAACCGCTATTCAATTCGATAAATACCTGGCTAGGGCCGGCGGAAAACTGAACACATTTGCCCATGGACGTCAGGTTGTCGGCGTTGATGCCCGCAGCAGCAAACGTCTAAATCGCGATACCCTTTACAGTGTTGCCATAGTGGATATTAGTGAGGGCGCCAGCATTGATCTGCCCGATATGGGTGATCGCTATATGTCTGTGCAGGTGGTAAATCAAGATGGCTACACCAACAATATATTTCATGGCGCTGGCCGCCACGAACTCAGCTTAAAGGAATTTCATACGCCCTATGTGTGGCTATTGGTGAGGACCCTAGTGCTTGAATCTGTGCCCGGTGATTTGCAAGCTGCACGAAAACTTCAAGATCAGATATCGATTGTCAGTGCCTCGGCCAAAACCTATACCCATCCGCAATATGACCCAGTCACCATGGCTGCAACTACCGATCTGCTTGCGGCTTTAGCCAAGGGTATTAGCGACAACTCAAAAGCAGCAGGAACCAAAGAGCAGGTAGATCCCATCAAGCAACTATTAGTGAGCGCCTATGGCTTTGGAACGCTTCCTGAGACTGAGTCTCTACTGCTCACCGTTGAACCCAACCTGCCTAGCGATAAAGCCTACAGGCTCAACGTCAAAGATGTTCCAGTAGATGGTTTCTGGTCTCTCGCCATGTATAACAAAGAGGGTTATTTTGAGCAAAATAGCTATAACGCCTATGGTTTTAGCAATAGAAACGCAGAGAAAAATGCGGACGGCTCAATCACCCTGCACTTTGGTGGTGACCCCAGCAGTATCAATTATATCCCCATCACCGAAGGCTGGAACTACGTAGTAAGAATGTACCGATCAAGAGCTGAATTACTCAATGGCACTTGGACATTCCCCCACCTCAGCGAGATAAGATAAAGCCGTGCATAAAATCGGAGGCAGCAACAGCATCATGACTAAACCCATAGCAAAACCCTTGGTGGTGGGCCTGGCGGCTTTACTCGCCGCATGCAGCGACTCATCCATCAAAAAAGTGGCTCCAGGAGATATCTTCGTTACCGAATTAATGCCTGCATCAGCAGCCAGCGAGCCGCAGTGGTTAGAGCTCTATAACAGCGCCAAAGCCTCGATCAACCTTCAGGGCTGTGAAATCACTAATACCCAGGGTCAGGCATTTACCATTACTGATAGTCTGGTTATGGAATCTCAGCATTATGCAGTGGTTGCCAATCAAGACCCTGTAGCTGACTTCAGCTATCAGCCTGATGTATTTGAGATACCCCCAGCCGGCGGCATAAGCCTGACCTGCAATGGTAGCCTTATTGATAAAATGACTTATCAAATTGGCCCGCCGACCATTGCAGCGACAGCCAGATCTTGGCAATTAATACCGGATACAGATAGCAACCAAGCCCAGAGTGCCGAGGCAAATGATAAGGTAGAAAATTGGTGTTATACCATTTTGATCGAAGACTACATGATTGGAGATCGGCGATTTGCGACGCCAGGACAAGCCAACGCCATCTGCACATCGGTTATGCCTTATGTGAGTTATAACGATCAAGAGGCAGTGTTGATCGAGGGCATTGATTTGGCTGCAACACTAAAAGTTGCAGAGGCAGAATTGGCCCGCAAGCTAGCCACATCAGAATTACCAATATGGGCGATTAGAGACCAAGTGGTTACAGCTGACATCGCCGCTAAAATAGCCCAGCTGTACTTCGACAATATCGAGATGCTCTATGCGACAGAGCCATTTACTATAATCGACTGGAACCATGCTGTATGGCATTTTTCATGGGCCATCTCTAACCTCTACCGCAACGGTGATACAGCAGTCAAAGCCGCATTACAGCTCGCTTATGAAGATGCAATTACCCGGCCAGAGACTCTCGAGCGCTACAACCATATTGCCATTGACCATATTCGAAATGATATTGTGGTGATGGGCGATATTCACACGCCGGCTCACAATCGCATGCAGCAGCTTGTTGTGGCGCCAGGCAATCCAGACTACCTGCAGAGCTTTGCGGAGTACGAAGAAAATAAAAGAAGTGATTTTGCGCTAAAAACAATTCATATCCTGTACCAGGCAAAGACTTTTCTTGAAGGTTTGTTGTAACCAGCTTGTTAAAAGGCTTGATCAATGGATACCGTCTCACCACGCTCTAGGCTATGAATTAGGGAGCTAATTTTACGGTTTA
The DNA here is from genome assembly GCA_038135995.1 of Porticoccaceae bacterium. GTDB lineage: Bacteria > Pseudomonadota > Gammaproteobacteria > Pseudomonadales > Porticoccaceae > HTCC2207. The sequence goes on along the minus strand of JAYPYO010000024.1, from coordinate 17,552 downwards.
CCGCTACATCAACGCCTAATATCTCACCGCGTTTCACAACAGCTTCATTGAGAAACTCGATTTCCGTTTTTCGACCTGACTGAATATCTTCCCACATTGAAGAGCGCGCAAGGGGGTCAATATCCAACATGGCCTTGGCCAAGCGCATAAAAATCCAGTTGGGGAAACTTAGGACAACCGGCATCCAAGAGGGCTTTACTGCAGTAAACTGTGCCAGCTCAACCCCCTCGGCTTTTGCTACCTCGAGCCATTCACGCTGAGCTGCAGCGTATACCTTGCGCAGCGCGTGATTCTCGAGCTGGGTTTTAATTGGCTGATCGGCAATGGCATTGAGCGCATTGTTTAAGTTGAGCAGTAACTTACCGTAGATCACCGGCTTCATATCCACCTGCAACTCACAGGTAAAACCAATATCGCTCAGATTCTGAGCCAGTTGCTCTGTGATGGGAGTCTGGTGGAACAGAAAGGAACCTTGGGTACCCCGATGGAAGCGAGCATTGTCCAGGCTCAGTATATTGAACGGCGTAATTCCCTGCCAAACGGCACCATCGGGCAACTGGTGCTGAACAGCATCCAGGCTGTCGAGACCATTTTGCATAAAAAATAGCTCAGCCCCATCCTCCGCCAGCTGCTTTAAATCTGCAACTGCAGCCTCCAGCTGATGGCATTTGAGGGTCACAAATACAGCATCAAAGGTTTCACCTGCCAGCTGGGTAATCAGTCCAGTGGGCATGACCTTTTCATTCTGGCCGGTATAGTCTGTGAGAGTGATACCCCCAGCCTCTACAATCGAGTCGCGAATGCGCTGACGACAAATCAAACTGACATCATGGCCACAAAGCTGCAGCAGGCCGCCCAGATAACAACCGGTCGAGCCGGCTCCATAGATTGCTAGTTGCATGCAGTTGCCACTCCCGTTGGCCATACCCTTAGTTGTGGGCCCCTTGGCCGAGCACTAAATACTAAGATCGCGAAGATTGTAATCTTTCAATTCAGCCTTGGCAGTCTCATCCCAGTGAAAAGTCTTACCGGCCTCGACAAACGGCTGATATTGATAGGGCTCCTCATCGGGAAAACGTCGTTTGCGCGCATCTATGGCATAGCCCAGAGGCTTTGAGCGCTCATCAATCAGAGCTTCATCGTAGAACATGGGCTCACTGTAAAGGCCGGGCCCCTGAATCCCCAGGACTGATGAGCGGCGGTGAAAGCCAAAATTCACTGTAACTCTGGGCTCAAAACCGCAGTTGGGGAATGAGCCATGCAGCAGTTGCCGGTTGCAAATAATTACATCACCGGGATTACACACCAGAGGCACCATGCCTTCGATACGCTCACTGCCACAATCTGCTATCAGTTTTTTAATATCAATTTTGCCCACTTTATGGCTACCGGGTTTTACCCAGACGCCATTGACAGCTGTGCTGCCATAGACCTGAGCCATAAAATTAAACCCGTGGATCCCCTCATCAAAGTTCTCACTGTCCCAGTGAGTGTCGCCATCCTGATGCCAGGACACTGCGGCACCAACGCCGGGCTCCTTGATAAATAAACTTTCATTAAAGGGCGCAAAATCACTGCCATTGACCGCCTCAGCCACACGCAATAATTGAGGATGGCCATAGACCCGCAAACAGCTCTCTGAAAATTGCAGAGAGCCAAGCAGTATAAATGGCGCGAACTCTGGCGCCGATGCACTGGCCTCCGGCTCAAACAATTTAACCTGATGACGACCATTGGCAAGCTCAGTGCCCCCCAGAGGGTCACCCAATGGTTTCGACCACACCAGATTGGGGCCGAGGCAGTCTGCACCCAGAGCCGGCTTACCCTCTTTGGTCAGTTTGCCATTGGGCTCGGAGGGATAGGACTCACGTATCTGGTCCAAATCCTCTTTAATATCCTGTAACTCATCCTCGGCAAGCACATTCTCAAACACATAAAATCCGTATTTGGAGTAGGCACTCAGGATATCTGCTGCCAGATTGCCCTGCTTTTCAAAACGAATGGCGCCCCGGTTATCTAGTTTATAGGCGCTGCGCTCACCCTCAGTTAAGTAGTTGCGCATAGCCTCGGCATCGTCGCCATAATGGGCGGCACAGGCTTCGATAGATCGACTGATATCTTGTTTCATAAAAGGGCCTTTGTTAATATTTTGCTGTTTTTATTATCAATCAATTTTAATGGGTAGTTAAATCTGTGGTCAAGGGTTTTTCGCCGAGGTCATCTCATGAGTAGTCCAGTTGTGGCAAGAGGGAATGTCACCCGCCAAGCCAACAAGAAATTGCGTCGCCAACGCATCCTCGATATAGCCAAAACCTTAATTGCCTCTCAGGGTTTCGAGGCATTTACCCTGAGTCAGCTTGCCAGAGAGGCTGGCGTATCCACGCCCACTATCCACAATCTGTTTGGCAAGAAAGATGATATTTTCCAAGAGCTTGTCTCGCAGATGGTCGATACCATTGGTCTGGCTCTGTCTAACCCCGATATGTCAGACCCTATAGAGGGTGCTGAGGTGTTTACTGATAATCTGCTACAGCTGTACAAACAGGACGAGGCATTTTACCGCTCTGCCTTTATGGCCGCTGACCGCACCGGGTTATTTGACCCTGAGTTGCCCAGCGGCATTTTTCATCAGTCCTTGCAAATAGCTGAGCGTCTCTGCACCCAGGCTCTGGAGGACGGCTTTCTGCAGGGCAATATAGAAACCGCCAAACTGGCACAGCAGCTTTTCTCCTGTCAGCGCCTCGCCCGTCAGGACTGGGTTAATGGCTATATAGATTTAGACCGCTATCGCCAGCAGGTTGTGACCGGCATCTGTATTACCTATGCCGCCGATGCCACTCCAGATTTTCATCATCGTCTGCGCCAAAAAATCCAGGCTCTCAATTAACCTAGCCTCTTTTAACTCCGCTATCGCCCACATAACCAAGTTGATCAGCAGGAGAGTCTAGGGACTAGGCTCAAGATTCTAATTCAGACAGTTGTGCGCAGATATGGGGTGCTGCCTGATACAGACAGGAGTAATGTGACAGCCCCTGCATAGTCTGTACAGGAGCAGCAGATGGCAACCGGTCGGCAAGAGCAGACGACATGCAGAATGGCGACCAATTGTCTTCAGTGCCATGCCACAGGGTGACATCTGAGCTGTAGCCATCAAGATTAGCCGCCCAATTAACATAAGCTCGGATATCTCTTTTGTAGCCTCTGGCACGCGTGCCGAAGCACTGCTGCAATACCGCGCTGATAGCGCTTCTGAACTCAGGGCGCTTTACTAGTGCCCTGTCCCCGCCCGCGGCACTGGCAAACACTGTGTTGACCAATAGACTGGGCGCAATGCGCGCCATGACCACCTGACACTGAGTCAACATGGAAAAAATAGCTGGCTGATTCTCTGCTAGTTTAAATACAGCCCCCCCTGCCATTTGCTCAATAAAATCGCCCGAGTCTAATGGAGCTGCTGCTGAGACTAGATGCGTATAGCGAACCTGGGTAGCCAGCAGCTTTGCCACCTCAAGAGCCACCTGGGCACCAATGGAAAAGCCGATAATAGCTATGGGCTGGCTCCCTAGTACTCGCTTAATCTGCTGAACCAGCTGTTGATAATAGTCTTCAGTAGGCAAAGTGCCATCTACTGCAAAGCGATCGAGGCAGATGAACCTTAAACTGTGGTGTTTGGCATAGCTGTCAAATACAGAGCTCTCCAGGGGAGAACCGGGGGCACCATGGAAATACACCACTGGCTGGCCACTTCTATCGCCATATTCACTATAGTCCACTGATTACTCCAAATACTGTGATTGCCTGACAGGCGGTAGCAAAAAATTAAAGCCCTATGTTAACAGGAAAGATTATTTCTAGTTGTTTTTTAATGTAACCTTTACTTCTCTTATTGCTGGTGGTAAATTGAGCCTAAATTGCAACTAAAGGGAAAAATTATGGGCGAACTAATACCACTTATTGGCGTACTGACAGGGATTATTGTTCCAGTGTCGGTATTTATTTGGCTCTACAAAGACGAGAAGAATAAAAGAGCCGCCGTTATAGAGATAGCTAAGAATCTTGATGACCCCACCAAGGTGGAAGAACTAGTAGCTATTTTTGATGAAAGGAAAAAAGAGCCTATAGACTATCGTCGCGGTGGTGTAATCACCCTGTTTGTGGGCCTGGGTATCTATCTTCTTGGCGTCAATGCTCTAGGGGGCCTCTTTGAAGGCATAGGCTGGCTGGTAGGAGCCATAGGCTTAGGTGTGCTTATTGCTGGATATCTCTACCCAAATACCAGTGCCGAGTTGACCGATGCCGTCGAGAAATTTGAAGAGAACTAAACCGTGGGCAAACACCACAAAAAACTTTTAAATAATCTTGAAGACCTCAGAAAAGCTGCTGGGCTTACTCAACAAGAGTTATCAGAAAGAGCTGAGGTCTCAAGAAAAAGCATCAATGCCATTGAAAATGGCATCTATGTCCCGTCCACCGTTCTAGCATTGAAAATCTCTAAAACACTAAATTGCTCGGTGGAAGACCTCTTTCAGTTACCCTAAGTTTATCTAAAGCTCTAAACCAGGCTATCAAAATTACTGTCCCAACCTAGAAGTGCAGAATCTGCCTAGCATATCCCACAGTTGACTCAGACTGGCTTAAAAGTTAGCCTAAATCTTATTTATATAATCGTCAATAAAGGGGAAACGTCTTATGAACTCTGCATTTAATGATTAAAAGACCGTTTAGATTTTAATCATCGCTAGTACTACTCGCCTTTAATAACAAATATAAGAGATTTAATTGATGAAATACCTAATACGGCTTATTAGCGGTCTTGTTTTGGTTCTGGCAGTTGTCGCAGGAGCGGCCTATGTCTATCTGGCACCAGAGAGTAAACCAGCCCCTGTAGCATCCGATAATACCCTGGTTAATCTAGATGCTGGTGACATTATCGGCTATCAAAATGGCCTTGGGGTATCGGTATGGCGAGGTATACCCTTCGCTCAACCACCAGTTGGCGATTTGCGCTGGCGTGCTCCGCGGCCTCCGGCGCCCTGGCAACATCCAAGGCAGATGCTAGAGCCTGGGCCACATTGTGCCAATCAGGCCAACAATACATCACTGGAAAAAAACCTTATCAATGGCAGCGAAGACTGCCTGTATCTGAATGTCTTCGCTCCCAAAAACGCCAAAGATCGACCGGTGATGTTTTGGATTCATGGAGGGGCTAATAACGGAGGCACAAGCAATCACCCAATGTTGGATGGTTCACAACTGGCATCTCAATTTGATGTGGTGGTGGTAAGTATTAACTATCGCCTGTCGGCTTTTGGCTGGCTGTCTCACCCTGCCCTTCGTGCCAATGCCCAATTGCCCGAGGATCACTCCAGTAACTTTGGCACATTGGACCAGATTGCCGGACTGAAATGGGTGCAGCGAAACATTGCCCAATTTGGCGGCGATGCCGGCAGAGTCACTATTTTCGGCGAATCTGCCGGCGGCTGGAATGTCATGGCACTCATGGCCTCTCCCCTGGCTGCGGACTTATTTCATGGCGCTATTGTTCAAAGCGGAGGCCTGGATATTGAACCCCTCCAACGGGCTGAAAACTTTATAGAGGACGATGGCCACGAGCACAGCTCGCGGGAATTAATCAATCAACTGCTGGTGGCTGAGGGCAGAGCGCCAAACCGAGAGAGTGCAAAAGCATTGCAGACCAGCATGACCGAGGAATCTCTTGCCGATTATTTGCGCAGCAAGACTACCGCTGAGATATTTAAAGCCTTCCGCAGTGAGACCGGTGGGAAGGTGTTCAGAAGTTTGGACTTAATTGGCGACGGCATCGTTTTGCCTGAGGCTATTGCCTCAGAGGAACTCTTTGCTGATCCCGCCAATTACAATGCAGTACCAGTAATCCTGGGCACCAACCGCGATGAAATGAAGTTGTTTTTAAGCTTTAGTCCCGACCAGGTGGATACCTTTATGGGCATACCCATAGGTATTAAAGATAGCAATCGCTATCAGGCGACTAGCCGCTATGCCAGCGACCAGTGGAAAATTAAAGCCGTAGATCAATTGGCCACTGTGATGCGCGAGGGGCAAGGTGATACTGTGTTTGCTTATCGTTTCGACGCGGATGATCTGCGCCATTTTGGCTTTATCAGCCTCAAAGAACTGATGGGTGCAGCCCATGCGTTCGAGATACCCTACGTGTTTGGAAACTTTGTCACTATGATGAGCAACTTTATCCACCCCGAGTACGCGCGGGACGCAAGAGATGAGCTTTCACAGAGCATTATGTCTTACTGGGCTTCGTTTGCTCATTATGGGCGACCCGCCAGCGGCTATCACAACGAACAGATCGAATGGACTGCCTGGAGTAATCGCAGTAACCAAAATCGACTGATGATCTTGGATACATCTCTAGACGGTGGCATTCGAATGTCTCCAGAGAAGTTACAGATGCAAAGTCTAAAGCAAGAATTCTTTAGCGAGACTAGTTTCAGCGATCAGGAAGAGCATTGTCAGATTTACAAACTATTGTTCACCAATGCCGATTTCATACAGGCTGAATATGATAATTTAGGCACCAGCGGCTGCTCTGGATTTGATTCCTAGCTAGATGAGTAATCTGCAGTTATCCCTGATTACTTGGCTGCAAACAGGATCTGCTGTTGCCACGAAAGTCATGCTTAAATGGTGGAACTTTTTGAGGACATTTTTATTAGTTCCCCACTAATTATTTAGCGTTAGTTTTTGGATGTACGAATCTCGGGATAGGTCAATAAATCTAAAGTCAGGACCACAGTCGAAGGCAGACACTGAACAAAAAAAGAAGGCCAAGAATATCTTGGCCTTCTTAAGAGGAAGTTAATTTATACTTAGTATTGTAATCTCAGTGTTATACCGTAGGTACGTGGGTCACCAGGATAGGCATTAAAACTACCTGCCTGTATCACAGAGTTGAAAAGACCGTCGGTATATTCTTCATCCGTTATGTTTTTTCCCCACAGGGTAACAGTCCAGAGGCCGTCAGCATCACGTAGCCCTACCGTGGCATTAGCAGTGACATAGCTACCTTGGTCAGCAATCGGGTTTTGCTCGCTAAGCACATTACGTGGGCCGCGATATCTAGCTGCAAGATTGGCAAAACCTTCAATTGCACCAAAGCTTTTCACGTAATTGATGGACGAGCTTAAAGTCCAATCAGCCACACCGGATAACGGCTTCCCGCTTAGGTCTTGAACGGGCGGGAGTGGTGGTGTGGAGCCAGCGGGTCGAACGATCTGAGGCCCGCCAACATAACTTGTATACTGGTGATCTAGGTACGAGCCTGCAAATGAGAGGAACAGGTTTGCTGTGGGTGCATAAAGCGTGTCAAACTCGAGGCCGTCAATCTGAATCTCACCGGCGTTGGTTAAAACAAAGACGCTGCCGTTGAACGCGTTGGATTGAAAGTCACGTAGGCGCTGCGAGAAGGCGGCAACGTTAAACTGTAAGTTATTGTCTAATGCGCGAATTTTTGCCCCCACTTCCCATGCATCAGCAAGCTCTTTATCAAAGTCTGCGCCACCGGAACCGGAGCTAACATTAAATCCACCTGCTTTATAGCCCCGTTTACCGCTAGCATACAGACTCACATCGTCACTGTACTCATAAGACACAATGAGTTCACCAGTGGGCTCCTGTTCGCTGCGCTTTTCAGAAAACTCTGGCACCGGCCTGAATAGCTGTACGTATCCTGCGAAAACAGGAAAGGCGGGATTTATCCCTGCTAGCGCTGCCACAACTGGGCTGCTAGTGGGATCACTGAAATCGTAGGCGGAATAGGGGGCCTCAGTCGTTATTCGCGCATCAATTTCTTTGTCCTCTGTGCTCCAGCGCGCACCGACTGAGGCTGTTAACTTATCATTAATGTGCCAGTCCAGCTTACCAAATACAGAGTGGCTGGTTGTCAGTAGATCGAATTCGCTTGTTCTACCAGTGCCGGATCCAATATAGGACCCAGTGGGAGCGCCCGCCAGGCTTTCAACAAGCGATACCAAGCCGCCGATCCGAGAATCAAAGAACGGACGGGCGAATGCACCTAAGCGATTATTTCCGCCGGTGACTTGATCAGCGTCGTAATAGTAATAGCCCATTAGCCAGTCAAATTTATTTTCACCGGTAGACTGTAGTCTAAACTCTTGAGTAAAAACCTGTCGATCAGCGCTGTTTTGCAATACACCACTCAGTTCAATGTCGATGAAATCGGCGTCAATATCATTAGTCTCCTCAAAATCTCGGAATGCCGTCAGAGAGGTAAAGGAATAGGATTCAGCCTCCCAGTCTAATTGTACCGAGTATCCGCTCTGCTTCTGATCGGTTTCCATATCACTGTCAAACTTAATCTTGCGGGCGTAAATGTCGTCCGGCAAGATCGTTGCGCCAAGGGCCGTAGTTGTGGCTGCATTGCCAGGATCGTTGTAGTAAAACGGCGCACCGCAACAATCTTCGTTAATGGATGAAGTATCAGCAATAACGCGTATGGTCAGCTCATCGCTGGGCTCTATCAGTAGTTGCCCACGCAGGGCGTAGCGATCCCTATCATTTACAGCATCTCTACCTTCCTGAATATTATCAATAAAACCGTCGCGGGTATTGCGGTTGCCGGAGACACGGTAAGAGACGGTGTCACTAATAGGGCCAGTAATGCTGCCACGGGTTATTTTACTATTGTAACTGCCAAAGGATTGCTCAAAATCAGCACCAAATTCTCGCTGAGGTTTTTTGGTAACAATGGAAATAACGCCGGCGGGGGTATTTTTACCGTAAACCGAGCTCTGCGGTCCACGCAGTACTTCCACCCGCTCCACAGCGATAAAATCATCAATAGCTGAGGCTGCCCGACTGCGGTATACACCATCGATAAACACCCCTACAGAGGGTTCTAAGCCGGGATTATTGCCGGAGGTACCTAATCCGCGGAGAGCGAAGGTTTGCTGTGAAGAGCTCTGCTTTTGGGTAACGTTAAGAGACGGTACTGCAAGCTCCATTTCTTGAATGTCGTCAAGGCTCTTTTGTTTCAGGAGCTCCCCTGATACTACAGATACGGCGACTGGAGTATCTTGCAAAGTCGCTGTTCGCTTTTGAGCGGTAACCAATATTTCTTCCAGCCCGCTATACGCTTCCTCTTGGGCTAGGCCGGTATTGGCAGCTAATAATGCTGCGGAGAGCGCGCTAATACGCACTGTTTTGTGCAATTTCATATTCTTGTTTCTCCAATTTATTTTTATTAGTTATTTTTAACAGTAGGTATGACGAAAGTTTTTTGAGTCGTCCATTATTGTCAATTAGCTAATGTAATCCTTGACGTATCCCAACCAGCGTAGAGTGATAGTAAGTGTTATTAAAGTAATGGTCAATATAACACCGGGGAAATTAGTGTTCGATTCGCAAACTTATAGAAAATCTCAAAACCCCCGCTTTATCGGGCTAATTAGGTCTCTTTAATGGCAATATTTGCGGTAATAGCCTGCCCAGAGTTAGTCATCTATCCGAATAAAGAGCTTAAATCCGCTAGAATTGATAGTTATACGGTAAATTTATCTACCGCTACTAAGCATACAGTCAATAGTTAATACACATAGCAGCAACAAACGCTAGGGAAGCAGAATCCCTAGCCTGCACCTAAGGAAATTTTGAGCGAGCGGCCGCAGGTTGTGCTTCAGCCCTTATGCAGACGGTGTTGTTCTCGCCAGAGGCGACAGATAAACCATAAGCTTGGCTGGCATACGTCCGCGACAGTTGCTATGGTTGGCGGGTCTCCTTCCAGCATTAGAGCTATGAATAAAACCGACACGACAAAGAAAGCCCGAACCCGGCTATCGCCAAAAGCCAGAAAAAGCATGATTTTGGACCGTGCAGCCAAGCTTGTGGCAGACGAGGGTGTATCTGCTGTGACTATGGAGCGTCTGGGCAGTGAAGCAGGAGTCAGTAAAGCGCTGGTTTACAACTACTTCCCCAGCGTTAAAGTGCTTTTGCAAACATTGTTAACACGCGAATACCGTCACCTTAGAAGAAACCAGCTGGAAGCCGCCGAAAGCGCCGAGACACTGGAGCAAATGGTCCGTCGAGTGACTAAGGTATATCTCTCTTATATCAGCGAGCGCGGACTTATCATTGAGAGGCTATCATTGGAGCCATCTGTCGCCAATAGTGGTGACCCCAACAAATACGGTCGAGATCCAGCGGTAAACTATCTCGCCGACATAATCTGCGACAACTTCAATATAGATATTGAAGTGGCGAGAGCCACAGTAGACATCTCCTATGGCATGCCAACCGCTGCGGGGCAATATCTAATCCATCACAACACCAACCTTCAGATAGTAGAAGATATTACTGTCGCCATGATTTTGGGTAGCTATCAGGCTATTCAGCAAAAATATGAGACCTCTCTAAAAACCCTGCTTAAACGCCCCCTCAAAAAAACCGACTAAATAGGTTAGTGGCAGCTTGATACTAGCTTCCATACCGGCTTAATACCCTGGCAGGCAGCAACAAAATACTATTGACCCTAAGTTTAATATAAGACAAGGGTTGGGCTCTTTTATGAGATTCCAACTATAAAATCTGTCTACGTGAAAAAGACCAGAGAACTTGCTGGGAACATGAACATTTCACCTATTATTTTTGCAATGCTGTTTTCGACCATCCCACTTAGCGCCGGTCAGCTCGCTGCCCAGGCATCCAGTTTGCGCACTGAGAGGCGCGACTGAGGATCAACCGCCTGACGCAGAGAAAAGATATTGCCATCTACATCTCGGCTGTAGACTTGCCAAAAACCATCCAGCTCAACAGGCTCGCTTACAAAACCCAACCCCAGATCAGTCAGACGCCGATACTCTGTCTGAATATCTGCAACCTCGATAGAGAACGAATAGCCCAGCGAAGTCACAGCGCGCTGGCCAGTAAATTCCGGTGTCTCTGGGCTAACATATTGCCAAATCTCGATCACCTTGGATGCTTGGTTTAACTTAAACCAGCCACCAATCAGGTCAACATTATCTATATCCACTATATCGTCGAGTCTGGGATTGTCAGTGACATGGGCATATCTATAGGGCTTAAATCCCAATACCATTTGATAGAACTCCATCAGCCCAACAATATCATGGGTCGCCAAACCTACCTGAGACATCCATAGATTTCCACCCAAATCCTGCCCGCGGCCACCGTAACCTGCGCGCTCTAACAATTTACCATCCAGCTGTTCGAGCTCAATCATATTGCCGTCGGGATCATAGGCATAGCCATAGGTAATGCCATAGCCGCCAAGATCAATGGGTTGATCGCCGCGGGACAGTGGGTCTATGCCCATGGCCACAAACTTACCCCAGCCAGAGTCATAGTCAGGAGATTGAAAACAGGTATGAGTCATGCCTGGCCCCTGAGGTGGCATATTGCGTACTGGGATGTCCTGGTTACCCTCGAACTGGGTTAACTCCAACAGCATATTGGGGCCCCTGAGAACAGCTATCTCATAGGCAATATTGTCCTGACCAAATAGCTTGCTGGCCTGTTCATTACCGCTCACCGACTCTCGTCGCAACAACTCAAACTGAGTGGCTCCCTGATAAAACGCCAGCGCAGCATCCAGATCTCGCACCGACAGCCCAATATGGTTTAACCCAATGACACTGGTATTGGCATCGGCGACAGTTGCGGCTTTATCCACATCTATCGGGCTGCTCGACGGCAAAACCAGATACAGACCAATACCCAGAGTGGCGATTAACAGTACAGACTTGCTGACAAGGTTCATAAGGATTTCCGAAACAGTTAATTTAATTGGGGAGAGAAAATACCAACAGCACATTGCCTGGCATCTCCGCCCACTTATCATAGCCAGAGGTTACAAACAGCTGACCATTTGCGATCACTGGGCCATCGGCCTCAATCGAGCCACCCTGCCCCTTCACACCATTGACCGAGGTGAACTCCGTAAAGGTGTTATAGGTCCAGAGAATATCGCCACTGCTGGCATCAAAGGCGCGCAACCGACCATCCATGCCACCGGCAAACACCAGACCAGGACTACTGCTCACCGCAGCAGAAATACCCTGAAAACAAGCAAACTTGATGCCTTTGGGGCACAGGTATGGAAGTACATTACGCCACAAGAATTCCCCTGTATCTGGATCCAGCGCATGCACGCCAGGATAGGGGTCGCCCTGGTTATAGCGATTCTTAGTGGGAAGGTCTGAGACCCCCACATACAGGCGCTCACCATCGCTGCTCATGCCCCAGTGCACGCCACCCATGGTGCCGCCACTGCCTACTCTTTGACGCCAGAGTATTTTGCCCTGCTGATCTGGATCCATAGCGTAGGTGAGCCCGGATTTTTGTCCCACCAACAACAGATCTCGGTTAGATTTTGAGGTCACCAAAATAGCTGAGGCTCCAATATCATAATCCGGCCCATCTTCCTCTGGGCAGTTGGTAGCTGTGAAGCCACAGGCGCCATTCCAGGCGTCGTTGGCAGTTACCTGAGACACCCATTTCACCTCACCTGTTGCGGTGTCCATGGCAATTACTGCATCACTGGTTCCTGTGGCTGGCGACGAGTAGTTTTGTCCAGTGGTGGCATAGATAAGATTGCGCTTGATATCCAGCGTAGGGCTAGACCAGATAGGCGCTCCCGAGGGGCCAAATCGGTCTACACCAACGGCATTTTTACCCAGCCGCTCGGGCTTGTCGGTGGTGTAGGTGCGCCAAGCGATGCTGCCATCCTCCAGGTTGAGCGCAACCAATGCCCCACGGAAGGTGCAGCAGGCATAGGCCGACTGAGCCGCAGGCACAACTTCCGACGATGACAGGGGCACATAGACTCTTTTGTTGTCGGCGGTCACCGACCCAGTAACGCTAGCTAGAGGGTGGCTGTGAACCTTGGTTTTCCACAGTAGCGCGCCGGTCTCTGCGTTTAGCGCATAGGCATTGGCTTTGTAGTCACCAAATAACAGCCTGGCTTCTCCAGCAGCCAGATTACCCGCATCACTCTGCAGTTTAATTGCGCCGCGAACCTCGTTCTCAGCCTGAAAGGTCCAGCGAATGCAGCCAGTTTCTGTATCCAAAGCGTACAGAGTTCCATCCTGACTACCTATATAAGTCATGCTGTCTGTCACTGTAGGCTGGGATCTCACCCTGCTGGCATCGGGGAAGGCAAAGGCCCACTTCAGCTCAAGGTCTCTAACAGTCTGTTTGTTTAATCTGGTTTCATTTGCCTGAAAGCGCTGACTATTAAGCTCGCCACCCCAACCTGTCCATTGGGCACTGGCTGGAGAACTGGTTTTAAGCGGAATATCTGCAACGCAGAAGGCATCAGACAAATCAGCTGTTTTTTGTGATGTCATTTTCCCGGTGACATAATAAGCCACCTGCTGCATCTCGCTAGCCGATAACGACAGTCCGGTGGTACTCATCACACCACTGGTGAGGGATTGAATAATACGCTCGGGCGGATAGAGCTTTAGCGCCTCCATTTGCGGCGCCTTAAGCACAGCACCGCCATGACAGCTGACACATCTGGACTGATATAACTGCTTGCCCATGAGATAGCCTGCGTCGATAGTCTCAACTGCAGAGCTCTCCTCAGCTAAGGAGCTCGCGCAGAGTATCGCAACTGCAATGCCGATCAGGATTTTTACCACACTGGCATTTGAAAGAATTTTTGAAGAGGCGTTACTCTGTTTGGGTATAATCATTTTTATACTCGGATACCAGCACGAAACCCAGCCTAATACATTTTTCGGAGTTTCGCTAAAATCGCTAAAAAGGCGCCCACTGAGGGGATTCAAGTGGGCGCCGGGTCAAGCAAAAAAAGGTCGTACTGCTCCAGGTCCAAGCCATCGATATTACCTTAGGGCTCATGACAGCCATTACCTCCCCTTAACTACAGCAACAAGCCTATCCAGTGGCATTTATTAATCATTTCGTCAGTAAAAATAGTTTAAAGAGCCGTAACTGTCAACTTATTATCCTTAATTTATAATAAATATCGATATATTCCGAATAATCTCGGCATATAATCATAATTTAGCTGTAAAATCGCCTAAATTCATTGCATTCACTGGGTTCGCAGTTATTATGCATATGGTTAATAAATAGCAAGTCCAGCTGTTGATTTTTATCTGTTGGGCACATTGCAAAGCAGTGCAAATACTGGCTGACGATAGAAACTACCGAATCGCCCCTAGCTAGCGGGTTGATCACCAGCATCCAAAGGAGTTGTTTAATGTTTAATTTAGAAGGTCATGTAGCACTGATCACCGGTGGAAATGGCGGAATCGGCCTAGCTTATGCCCGGGGACTTGTGAAATCAGGCGCTGCCGTTGCTATCTGGGGTCGCAATACAGATAAAAACCAGATCGCGACTGAAGAGCTCAGGAGCCTGGGCGGCAATGCGCAAGCTTTTGCCTGTGACGTGACTGATGAGGCTATGGTCAAGCAAGTCTTTGCTGACACCCTGGCTCATTTTGGCAAAGTAGACTCCTGCTTTGCCAATGCCGGCGGCGGCGGTGAGTTTGGCAGGCTGCATGAGACAAGCAGTGAAAACTGGAATCAGGTGATGGATATGAATGTCACCAGTGTGGTACACACCTTTCGTCCAGTTATTGCCCATTTAATAGAGCGCAAAGCGGCAGGTAAATTATTGGTAACCTCGTCAATCGCCGCAGTCATGGGCATGGGCTTCCAAGCTTCCTACTCAACTACCAAGGCTGCGGTGGTGGGTTTGGTCCGCGCACTGGCTGTGGAGCTGGGCGCCAACGGTATTACCGCCAATGCAATCCTGCCCGGCTATGTTGAATCAGACCTTACGGCATCAGCACCCAAAGCCTTTAAAGAAGGCTCGAAAAGACGTGTGGCTGGTGGTCGACTGGGAACCAGTGAAGATATGGAAGGTGTTGCAGTCTTTCTGGCATCCCGTCATAGTAATTATATGACTGGTCAAACAATCGCCATAGATGGCGGACATAGCATTTTCCCGCTGTGACATTTTCTAACACTCTTGCCGCCGCGCTACTGTTGCTCTGGCCACTATCACTCAGTGCCGAGATGGCCCCAGCCGAGAGCCCATCAGTTAAATTTATCAATCAGCAGATCAGCGATCCGGCTCAGAAGTTTTCTGATCACTATATAAATGTTGATGGTCAGCAACTGCACTATGTCAGTGCTGGAAGCGGCAAGCTGATCCTGTTTTATCACGGCTTTCCCTCCTACTGGTATATGTGGAAAAACCAACTGCTAGACCTGGCCGCGGACTACAGAGTGGTGGCGGTAGACGGTCTGGGCGCCAACCTATCGGCTAAACCTAATAAGCTAGCGCCCTATCATGTCAGCGCCCTATCACGACAGCTGAACCTATTAGCTAAGGCCTTGGCTGACGACCAAGGGTTTGTGCTGGTGGGTCATGACTGGGGCGGTGCCCTAGCCTGGTCCTATGCCCAACAGTATCCTCAGGGTCTTGACAAGCTAGTGGTATTGAATGCACCACCCACCAATTTGTTTCTTGAATTACTCCGCTCCAATCCAGATCAACGCAAGGCATCCACTTATATCCCTCGTTTAAAGGACGCTGCTCAGAACCAAACTGTAGACCAGAAATATGCCAACCAAATGGCCAGCTTTGCCTATGGCAGGATGGTCAATCGCGGCCTAATCTCAGCGTCAGAGGGTGAACTCTTCAAAACCGCACTGACTCGACCTGGGGCTATAGCCGGCGGGATCAAGTGGTATCAGGCTAATATCCCTGAGCTAGGCAAGATTGTGGATGATGATTTCTGGCCTTCAACCAAAGCCAGCACAGAGGTAGAGAGTATGCTGATCTGGGGCGAGGACGATGGTACCTTTGTGCCCGCCTTTATCGACCGGCTACCAACCTATGCAAAAGATTTAAGAATCGAAGTCCTGCCAGGCATTAGACATTGGCCACCGCTGGAAGCACCAGACAAAGTAAACAGTCTGATAAGAGAATTTATTGAAGCGCCCTAAACCTGTAATGTTTGTTCACTATGGCAAACCACAACAAGCTTATCGCCAGTATCTTCCCGCGAGACAGCCAACACTGGCATTACCTGGTCATAAAACGCTATGGGATCAGATAGGTTATTGGTACCCACGCAAATATGGCTAAACATAGTGGTCGCCAGTGAATAGATTATCCGATTATTTTTTTCGCAGAAACTATATAAGTAAATAGAACCAGAACAACAATTGAGTCAAATGCTACTGTTACCCATAAAGTATCAATATAGTTAATTCCAAATATTAAGATAAGAAGCAAAAACCCTACCTTACTTACACCGGCCGTAATAGCGCACAGCATTCGAGAGTCTTCATTGAAAGCGCCGTAAATAAGCAAAGCCCCCATAATAGACACAAGAAAACCCCAACTGCGGACTACTAAACTAGCCAGGGGTTCTGTCAAGTTAGAGCCAAACATATTCACAAGTGCATGCTGAGGAGCAACGACAGCAAAAAAAGTCGTGCAGGTAATTACGCCAGCAACGAGCATAATCCATTTAATATTTTTTATTATTATGATTAACAATTACTCCCACTCAATAGTCTGTTTCTATACATATCAACAACTTATACGGTATTTAGTAAATTATTAGAATATAAACTGCTATCTATAAAAAACCTTAAGTTAACGCCAATACTAATTTAAGCTTAGTTTTTAGCTATGTTAGTCATCCAAACACAATAATAATATATTTACCTCAAGGTCAGTTGTAGATCGATGAAATTACCCTGACTTGTCATCTTAATACGATGTTATTTTAAGGTTTATTCACTATGGCAAACCACAACCAACTTATTGCCTGTGGGGTCGCGAACATAGGCGGCAAAAAAATGGGGATGAACATCCCGTAACCCGGGTTCGCCCTCATCGTGACCGCCATTTTCAAGCGCTAGCTGGTGAAATTTAACCACCTGCTCTCTGGTTTGAGCAAGTAGGGCAATATTGACCCCATTACCCGATGTCGCCGGCTCGCCATTATAAGTATTACTAATAAACAAACAATTTACTCCGCTACCTATGTCCTCTTCAGCGCCATAGCCAGCGTAGGTATCGCCAGTATCTTGCCTAGAAACACCCAGTACGGGCATAACCTGATCATAAAAGGCGATAGATTCGGCAAGATTATTAGTACCCAAGCATATATGGCTAAACATATTTATTCCCACTCAATAATAGGGCTGTATTTTTTCCATGTAAAACAGTAGGTTACGCTCATATAAATGAGGTTTGTAACTTCTTTGCAAGTCGCCGCCATTTTGGCTCCCGAAATGTGTTTGTCTAAATCTATTGGCAATCAAACACCTGCTACATCTGCACTTACAAGCTTTGTAACTATGGCTAAACCTCCACTGTCGCATGATGCGACAAATACCATCGCCGCGCAGAAGGCACTCTTCTATTACATCCACTACCCTTTAGCTTGTATCCACTAGTGACTATGACGACCCTAGCGTTGAGTGAGTTCAACCCCGAAGGCCATATTAAATTCATCACAGCGATGCAATCA
>JAYPYO010000023.1:0-30035 GCA_038135995.1 Porticoccaceae bacterium | reverse complement strand
CTTTCAGCACGCCAGCGCTGGCACAGGATGCAAAGACTCTTGATGAGCTTCTGCAGATGATCGAGAGCGCCAAGATTTCTGAGTCTTCAGAGTATCGCAAGCGCGAAGCTGCTTTTAAGAGCGACCAGCGCAAGCAGGCTCAGCTTTTAAAGCAGGCCCAAAACACCAAGGCTGCTGAAGAGCGTCGCTCTGATCGTCTCGAGCAGAACATCCGTGATAACGATGTGATTCTTGCCGGGCTGCGCGAACAGCGTGACAAGCGTCTGGGTTCTCTTAAAGAGCTGTTTGGTCATCTGACTGGTGCTGCTGGCGACATTCGCGCCAACCTGAATCAGTCGATTGTGAGTGCGCAGATTCCTGGTCGTACCGAATTCCTCGACGAGCTAATCGATAAAATGAGCAGTGATACCCGTCTGCCTTCAATCGAAGATATCGAGAAACTCTGGTACGAGCAGCAGCGTGAAATGGTTGAGAGTGCTCGCGTGGTTAAGTTCAATCGTTCAGTACTGCTAGCCAACGGTGAGCAGGCTGAGATGGAAGTTGTTCGTGTTGGTACCTACAACCTGCTAGCCGACGGCATGTATCTGGAGTATAGCCCAGAGAATGGTCTGGTTTCTGAGCTGGCTCGTCAGCCTTCAGATCATCAGGGCAGTGCAGAAGACCTGCAAGAAGCCACTTCGGGCTTCACTAAAGTTGGCCTGGATCCTACAGGACCACTGGGTGGTGGACTGCTGCGCGCACTGATCAACACACCTACTCTGGTTGAGCGCTGGCATTATGGTGGTATCGTGGGTTACGTTATCACCGCTGTATTTGCTGTGGCTATTTTGCTGGCTATCTGGCGCTTTATTGTGCTGAGTGGCATGTCCAGCAAGGTATCGGCTCAGCTTAGATCCGGTTCCGCTAGCGAAGACAACCCGCTTGGCCGTGTACTGGCAGTTGCTGGCAATAACGCTGGTCTAGACGCTGAATCTCTGGAACTCAAACTGCACGAAGCAGTGCTTAAAGAGCGCCCACAGATTGAATCAGGTCTCGACCTGCTGAAAATTATCGCCATGGTAGCGCCTCTGCTGGGTCTGCTGGGTACGGTAACCGGTATGATTATTACCTTCCAGATGATTACTCTATTTGGTGCGGGCGATCCCAAGGCAATGGCCGGTGGTATCTCTCAGGCACTGATCACTACTGTTCTGGGTCTGGTGGTAGCTATTCCTACCGTTCTGATGCACACATTGGTGAACGGCAAAGCGCAGCGCATCTTGCATGTTCTCGAAGAGCAAAGCGCAGGTATTGTTGCTGGTTCCGTAGAGGGCAAATAAGATGTTTTTCGCTGATACGATGGCGGAAGTTGGGAAGTTTATGGATTCAGGCGGCATGGTCCTTTGGGCCATTGTCGTCCTGCTATTCGTTATGTGGACTCTCATCTTCGAACGCATGTGGTATCTCCGATCCAGTGTAGGCGTTGATGTCCAAGGTGCAATTGATACTTGGGAAGGCCGTGATGAGCGCAAATCAAAGCGCGCTCACCAGATTCGGGAGAAACTGATTTCCGAAGTCAGCATCAAGATCGACGAGAACCTAATGATGATCAAAACCCTGGTTGCTCTGGCGCCCCTATTTGGGCTGCTGGGTACAGTAACCGGTATGATCGTGGTCTTCGACGTAATGGCCTTTACTGGGGGTGGCGATGCCAAGGCAATGGCCGGTGGTGTTTCTCAGGCAACTGTACCCACTATGTCGGGAATGGTTGCTGCGCTCTCAGGCGTATTTGGCCTGACCTATGTTGAGCGCTCTGCAGAGCGAGAGAAGCATCTATTGGAAGACCATTTGACCATGGATCACTAATTGGAGCCTGCCTGATTTCAGGTGGGCGTCCTGTGAGAGAGAACTATGCGCAACAGAACAAATAAAGCAAAACCGCAGGGTCAGACAATCGATCTGACTCCTATGCTTGATGTGGTTTTCATTATGCTGATCTTCTTTATTGTGACAGCATCGTTTATCAAGCTGCCTGGTGTAGACGTCAACAAGATTGACGCAAACACCGCAAGTTCCTACAAGAAAGTGGGTATTCTGGTGGCTATTAGCGACAACAATGAATACTGGATTGACAAGAAGCGCGTTGAAACTACTGCGCTTAAACTCAATCTAACTAGATTATTCAATGAGAACCCAAAGGGTGGCATGGTTATCCAGGCCGACAATGAATCTGATATTGAAACAGTTGCCAAGGTAGCTGATATCGCACGCGATATTGGTATTAACCCGGTAGCTATTTCTGTCGAAAACGACTGAGTTAATAGTATGGCTGCAATTAGAGTTAGTGTTTCTGCCGCACTAGGGATCTTGGTTACCTTTGCGTTGATTATCTTGATGTACAAGCTGATCGACTCGGGCAACAAAGACCTGGATGAAAAAGAAGCCTTTAAAATACCAGACTTTCTTCATGTCGACAGACAGTTAACCGAAAACGCGAAGAATACTGAGGTTGAAAAACCAGAAGATCCCGAGACCCCTCCACCGGAGATACCGGAAGAAAATCTCGAGTTTGAAGTGCCAGATAATGCTGTGAGCATGGCGGCACCAGCTGCTGGTGGTAATCTCAGCATCGGTAATTCAGGCTTTGCACGTGATTCGGACTATATTCCGGTTTATGTTCCTCAGCCTCAGTACCCCCGTCGAGCGCAGACGCGTGGCAAAGAGGGTTACGCTGTAGTCGAGGTGATCATTACCACTACTGGTGGTGTCCGCGATCCGGTTATGGTTGAAGAATGGCCTGAGGGATGGGGTTTTGGTCGCGCGGCAATGAAGGCGGCCAACAAACTTAAATATAATCCAAGGGTAATTGATGGACAGGCCCAAGAAGTCCCGGGCGTGCTCTATAAATTCACCTTCCAGATGGCCAAATAGGGGAATCAGATGTTTAAAAGCACAAAATTCTTAGCCGTATTTGGCGCTGCCTTTCTGCTGCCGTTGATGGTGACAGTGGCCGATCCCCAGGCGGTACTCAGTACCAGCGCTGTGGCTGCCGAAGAAAAGAAAGAGCCAAAGTATAAAGATGTAAAAACCCGTCAGCGTCAGTCTGTTGGTGCCAAGTGTGCCAAGGCGCTGGAAAAGGTACAGGTAGTTCTGGAAGAGGAGAACTGGTCTGAGTCTCTGAATATGCTGGTCAATATTGAAAGCAGCACCAAGACCTGTAAGTCCGACTACGAGCAGACTCAGATCTGGAAGTTTAAGGGCTACGTTTACTATTCTCTGGATGATTTCAATGGAGCCATCCGCTCTTATCGCCAGGTTATCAATGGTGCCGGAACTCCTCCGGAGCTGCGTCTGGATACTCGCTACACCCTGGCTCAGTTATACACTGTTGAGGAAAAATATGCTCTGGCAGCAAAAGAGCTAGAGACCTGGATGAGCGAAGCGACGATTATTGGTAATGATGCACGGGTGCTACTGGCGCAGATCTACTACCAGCTGAATCGCAAAAGTGAGTCGCTAACAATGCTTGAGGCGGCCATTGATGATGTTGAATCCAAGGATATCCTGCCCAAAGAGGGTTGGTGGGGACTACAGCGTGTTCTTTACTATGAGAAGAACAACTACAAGCGTGTGGTCAGTATTCTTGAAAAGTTAGTTACTCACTATCCCAAGTGGAGCTATTGGAAGCAGTTAGGTGGCATGTATGGCGAGCTGGAGCGCGAAGATGATCGTCTGGTAGCCACAGAAGTGGTGTATATGAATAACCAGTTCGATAAAGAGAGCCAGGTTATGAGTATGGCCTATATGTTCCTGGGCGCCGAGGTTCCCTATCGTGCAGCGCGCATTATCGAAAAGGGTATCAATGACGAGATTATCGAGCGCAATGCCAAGAACTTAGAGGTTTTGGGTACGGCCTGGTATCAGTCAAAAGATCTCAAGAAAGCGCTCAAGGCGCTGGAAAGAGCCTCAAAGTATTCAGACAAAGGTAATCTGCAGTCTCGTCTGGCAGGCATTTATCTGGATCTGGGTCGTGACAAAGAAGCCTACCGCGCATCTCAGCGGGCCGCGAAAAAAGGCGGCGTAAAGCGCCCTGACGCGAACTATCTGGTGATGGGCAATGCTCTGATCAATCTGCACTGTTACAAAGATGCGATCAAGGCCTTCCAAAAATCACTGAAGGCGGCAAAAGACAAGAAGAGTAAGAAGTACCCCCAGCAGTGGATTCGCTATGCGGACACTGAGGGAACTCGACTGAGTAAGCTTCGTGATGTAGGTGCCAAGGTACCCAGCTGCAATAAGGGCTGATCCTAACACCCCAGGTCGAGATGTCGACAAATAAAAAGCCCAGCGTCTATGCTGGGCTTTTTTTATGGCCGTCGGCTGTGTCGCCGACAGGCTCAGAGTTGGGAGAGATCTCGCACTGCACCTTTATCAGCACTGGTGGCCAGTTTGGCATAGGCCTTCAGAGACGCAGTCACCTTGCGTGGACGATCTTCGGCAGGTTTCCAGCCCAGCTTATCTTGCTCCAGGCGACGCGCCTCAAGTTCGGCATCGGAGACCAGGACATCAATACTGCGATTGGGAATATCAATGCGAATGGTATCACCCTGACGTACCAGACCAATATTTCCGCCGGCACCGGCCTCAGGTGAAACATGACCGATAGACAGTCCAGAGGTGCCGCCAGAGAAGCGACCATCGGTAATCAAGGCACAGGCCTTACCCAGGTTTTTAGACTTAATATAGCTGGTGGGATAGAGCATCTCTTGCATGCCCGGCCCCCCACGTGGACCCTCATAGCGAACAATCACCACATCGCCGGCCTTGACCTGGTCGTTGAGAATACAGGCCACCGCCTCGTCCTGACTCTCGGTGATAAACGCCGGACCCTCAAACACATGGATCGACTCGTCTACCCCGGAGGTCTTTACCACACAGCCATCAGGTGCCAGGTTGCCGGTTAATACCGCAAGGCCACCCTCCAGGCTAAAGGCATTTTCCAGATTGCGAATACAGCCCTGTTCGCGGTCTGCATCCAGAGATGACCATCTTGTGCTCTGGCTAAAGGCGGTCTGGGTAGGAATCCCAGCTGGACCTGCTTTGTAAAAGGTTTTTACCTCTTCACTGACATTGCCACTAACAATATCCCATTTATCCAGTGCCTCCTGCATGGTCGAGGAGTGAACCGTGGGCAGATCGCCATGGATCAGGCCTGCCCGGCTGAGCTCGGCCATAATCCCCATAATGCCGCCGGCGCGGTGTACATCTTCAATGTGATATTCCGGCGTATTGGGTGCCACCTTACACAGCTGGGGCACCACCCGTGACAGGCGGTCAATATCTGCCATATCAAATTCAATACCAGCTTCTTGCACAGCGGCCAGCAAGTGCAAAATGGTGTTAGTTGAACCGCCCATGCAGATATCCAGCGTCATGGCATTTTCAAAAGCTTTAAAATTGGCGATAGACCGCGGCAGTACAGAGTAGTCATCCTGCTCATAGTGCTGGCGAGCCATTTTGACAATGGTGCGGCCGGCTTCCTGAAACAGCTCACGGCGATCGGAATGGGTGGCTAAAACCGTACCATTGCCGGGCAGCGAAAGCCCCAGGGCCTCGGTTAAACAGTTCATTGAGTTGGCGGTAAACATGCCAGAGCAAGAGCCGCAGGTCGGGCAGGCGGAGCGCTCGTATTCGGCAACTTTTTCGTCACTGGCGCTGTCATCGACAGCAATTACCATGGCATCAACCAGATCCAGGTTGTGATCTGCCAGTTTGGTTTTACCGGCCTCCATGGGGCCACCGGAGACAAAGATCACCGGAATATTGAGGCGCATAGCGGCCATCAACATGCCTGGAGTAATCTTGTCGCAGTTGGAAATACACACCAGTGCATCGGCACAGTGGGCATTGACCATATATTCCACCGAGTCGGCGATAATATCTCTGGAGGGTAGGGAATAGAGCATGCCATCGTGGCCCATAGCAATACCATCATCTACGGCAATGGTATGGAACTCTCGAGCAATACCTCCGGCCTTGGCAATTTCTGCCGCGACCAGGTCGCCCATATCCTTGAGATGTACATGACCGGGTACAAACTGAGTATAGGAGTTGGCGATGGCGATCATAGGCTTATTAAAGTCATCATCTTTCATGCCAGTAGCGCGCCACAGTGCGCGAGCGCCCGCCATATTGCGGCCTTGGGTGGTAGTGTGCGAGCGATACTTGGGCATGCTGATTCTCTTATTTAATAAACGGTTGTTAGGTTTGCACTGCTAGTGCTGTTGTAAGTGGCAAGCGCGATTTTAAATCGCCTTGCTAAAAATTCTCGAGTTGCGCTGGTAATTATACAGTGACTGTTTTTGTGCCGGTAGATCACTGACCTGGGCCTCCACAAACCCACGCTCCAAAAACCAGTGAGCCGTCTGGGTAGTAAGCACAAATAACTGCTTTAAGCCTTTTTTCTGGGCATCCTCGACAATGGCATCAAACAGCCTTGAGGCAATGCCCTGGCCATGGAACTCTGCATGAGTCGCCACACAGGCTAGCTCGCCCACCTGATCAGCCGCTGTTGGATACAGGGCAGCGCAGCCTAGCAGCACCCCCTCCGGATGCACCACCAGCATAAAGCGTGATATTTCGGTCTCCAGCAATTCGCGAGAGCGCTTGACCAGCACCTGCTGCTCTTCCAGTGGCGAGATCAAGTCGATAATACCGCCCACATCGTCAATGGTGGCTGGTCGAATAACCTCAGAGTGATCTTTCATTACCAGGGTGCCGCTGCCATCGCGGGTAAACAATTCTGTTAGCAGGCTGCCATCTTCAGCGCAACTCACCAGATGCACTCTATCCACGCCGTTGCGACAAGCCTGATAGGCCGCAGCTAGCGTCTGTTGTTCGGCATTATCTGCAGATGTATCCCTGAGGCTCTCAAGCTCGGGTAATGACAGGGCGCGTACCAGATCATTATCACGCAGAACGCCTCTAGCCTCGTTCATCAGAATAAGCTTCTCGGCCTTCAGTGCCACCGCAACCTGCGAGGCTAGATCCTGATAGCTGAGATTAAAGGCCTCACCAGTTGGCGAAAAGCCAATAGGTGAGATCAAAACCAGTGACCCCTGCTGCAACTGCGAGTCAATTGCTGGACCGTCGATACGGCGAACTTCACCCGTGCGCTGAAAGTCTATACCATCGCGCACGCCCACAGGTTTGGCGGTTATGAAGTTGCCGCCAATCACGCGGATGCCAGCGCCATGCATGGGAGAATTGGGCAACCCCATGGACAGCTCAGACTCAATTTGTAGTCTGGTGGCACCCACCGCTTCTTTAACGCACTGTATGGCATCGCCATCGGTAATCCGCAGACCCTGACTAAACTCGCTGGTAATTCCCGTCTGAGCTATGCGCTGATCGGTCTGGGGGCGCGCACCATGGACCAAAACCACCCGAATACCCAGACTCTGTAGCAGGGCGATATCGTGCACTGCACTGTGGAAATTACCATGCAAAACCGCATCACCGCCAAGGGCGATAACAAAGGTCTTGCCTCTATGAGCATGGATATAGGGTGAGGTCTGGCGAAAGAACTCTACATAGCCGTTTGATTTCATGCCGCGATTATAGCATGAGCCAGCCGCTAAACAGCCCTGGAGTTAAGGATGCTGAGCGGATAGCGCAGATTCATACTAATGTTAAAGGACAGTGATACAAAAGGAGCACAACCATGCATCAACTCAAAACTCGCGGCGACAGATTGCACCTCGGCTGGCTACTCAAGGAGCTGGTTCGCGATGGTTTGTTGACCCAGACTGATGCCAATAGTATTGCCGCTCAGCAGCGCGGCGCAGAACAGGCCAAGTTGCATCCGTTGGATACTATTGCCACCCGACAGTGCTGCCATGCCGAGACCAGCGAGGTGCTCAGTATTGAGCGGCTCTGTCAGTGGCTTGCCAGCAGAGCCGAGTTAGAGTTTGTTGTTTTGGACCCATTAAAGATCAATGTGCCGGCGGTTACCGCGGAGATGTCCTTTGCCTATGCTCAGCGCTACGGCATTCTCTGTATAAAGGTCAATGCAACTGAGCTAGTGGTTGCCACTGCGGAGCCCTTTGATCGCAGCTGGATTGAGAGTCTGGAGCAGACCTCAAAAAAAATTGTGCGCCCGGTAATTGCCAGACCCCAGGAGATTGAAAAATACCGTCTTGAATTCTATTCATTGGCCAAGTCAGTATTTGGTGCTGGCTCAACCAATAGTGGCGCAGGCATGGCTGATTTTGAGCAGCTGCTTGAAGTAGGTGGATTAAAGGATCCCGATGCCCAGGACCAACATATAGTCAATATTGTTGACTGGCTGCTGCAGTATGCCTTTGAGCAGCGGGCCAGTGATATTCACTTGGAGCCGCGGCGAGACAAAGGCAAGGTGCGTTTTCGTATCGATGGCATTCTTCACCTGGTATACGAGTTACCTGACAATGTGATGACCGCTATGGTCAGCCGATTAAAGATTCTTGGGCGTATGGATTTGGCGGAAAAGCGCCGACCCCAGGATGGCCGTATTAAAACTGTCGCGCCCAATAGCAACGAGGTGGAGCTGCGGCTATCTACCATGCCCACCGCCTTTGGCGAGAAGCTGGTAATGCGTATATTTGATCCAGAGGTATTGTTGCGCAACTTCACACAGCTGGGGCTGGTAGACCAGGATTATATTCACTGGCGAGCCATGACATTGCGCTCTCACGGCATTGTTTTGGTCACCGGCCCCACAGGCTCGGGTAAGACCACCACTCTGTATTCCACCTTAAAAAGCCTGGCGGAGGAAACCGTCAATGTAAGTACCATAGAAGACCCCATTGAGATGGTAGTCGATGAATTTAACCAGAGTCAGATACAGCCTGCTGTCGACTTTGATTTTGCCGCAGGCATCCGCACTCTGATGCGTCAGGATCCGGATATTATTATGGTGGGCGAAATTCGCGACTCTGAGACTGCCGAGATGGCTGTTCAGGCTGCACTTACCGGACATCTTGTGTTATCTACCCTGCATACCAATGATGCACCCACCGCCATAAGTAGACTCCTGGATCTGGGTATGCCCGCTCATTTACTCAGGGCAACCCTCAATGGCATTATGGCTCAGCGCCTGCTGCGTACTCTGTGCCTGAGTTGCCGAGTAGAGGTGGCACCAGACCAACAGGCCTGGGAGGAATTGGTCCAGTCCCATCAGCTCCCTATGCCAAGTAAAATATATCAGCCCGGCGGCTGTCTGGATTGCCGTAACACGGGGTATTCAGGTCGGCAGGGCGTTTATGAAATAATGCCACTGAGCAAGCCACTAATAAAAACTATTGGCGCCACCAGCGATATACAATCTCTGCGTGACAGAGCTGTTAAAATCGGCATGGTGCCGCTGCGACTTGCTGGCGCAGAAAAGGTGATCAGAGGTATTACGTCGATTGAGGAGGTAATGCGTGTGACGCCCGAACCTGAGAGCTAGATCAACCATAGCAAAGAGACGATGAATATAGAGCAATCAGAATTACTGGAAAAATCCTATCAGCGTCATCTTGAACATTTTCTCAGGGTCGATCCCGATCCTCAATGGCTGCACAGGCAACTTGAAAACCAAGATTTTGCCATCCAGTTAAAATTGCTCTGGAGCTGCAGTGATTTTGTCGCCGAACAGGCCGCCGCCGATCCCCATAGCTTCAGGCAGCTGGTAGAGAGTGGCGATCTCCATATCAGCTACAGGGACAAAGGCTATATACAGAGGCTACAGGCCAGGATTGAGCAGCTGCCTGGCAGATGCTGCGAAGAGCAGTTGAGTCGCGAACTGCGCCTGTTCAGACGCCGGGAAATGATACGCATCATATGGCGTGACTTTAGCCGTCAGGCTCCTATGCTCGAGACTACCAGAGACGCCACATTATTGGCCGAAGCCTGCATAAATACCGCCCTCCAGTATTTGCAGCCTATTACAATAGAAGAACTCGGCGCGCCCATAGGCAGAAGCAGCGGCATCGAACAGCAGATGCTGGTGATTGCCATGGGCAAAATGGGCGCCTACGAGTTAAATATTTCCTCGGACATAGATCTGATCTTTGCCTACCCGGAATCTGGAGAGACCCAGGGTGGCACAAGGTCAGTTTCCAATCAGGAGTTCTTTGTCCGTCTGGGCCAGAAGCTGATTGCAGCCCTTGATCGACAGACCGCCGATGGCTTTGTGTTCCGAGTGGATATGCGGCTGCGCCCCTATGGTCAGAGCGGCGCTCTGGTACTCAATTTTGATGCTCTGGAGGAATACTATCTGACTCAGGGTCGCGACTGGGAGCGCTATGCCATGGTCAAGGCCCGCGTGGTAAGCGGCGCCCCCGCCGAGGCACAGGCTCTGCAGCAGATGTTACAGCCCTTTACCTACCGCAAATATCTCGACTTCGGTGCTATTGAGTCTCTGCGTGAGACCAAGCGCAGTATCAATCGCGAAGTTAGTCGCAAAGGTATGCAGGACAATATCAAACTGGGCTCAGGAGGTATTCGGGAGGTTGAATTTATCGCTCAGACATTCCAGCTTATTCGCGGCGGTCGCGATAAACGGCTGCAGACACAGTCTCTGCATCAGGTGTTAAATCAGCTGGCTGAGGACAACGTACTGGACAGCTCAGAGCAACAAAACCTGTGGCGTGCCTATGAATTTTTGCGCAATACCGAGCATGGGCTTCAGGGCATGGCGGATAAACAGACTCAACAGCTGCCTATTGACCAGCTGGGCCAGCAGCGCCTAGCGCAGCTTATGGGCTATGCTGACTGGCAGCAGTATTATCAGCAGTTGCAGTTACATCGCCAGCATGTGAGCAACAGCTTTAACGCGATTATTTCAGACGCAGCAGATGCTGCTGACCAGGATTCCGAGCTGGCGACTCCACAACCCTGGCCCACAGATTTACGCGCCGCAGAGATACTCCCTCATCTGCAGCAGCTAAACTATCAGCAGCCACAGGAACTGGCAGACCTACTGGATGATTTTTATCAGAGTCGCGCCGTTCAGGCGCTGGCAAGCTTGCCGCGCAGCCGTCTGGAGAGTCTGATGCCAAGGCTGTTAGCAACCTGTGCCGATCGTGAAAATAATCAGCAAACTTTGATGCGCGTGCTGGATCTTATCCAGCAGATACTGCGCCGCAGTGCCTATCTTGCGCTACTGGTAGAAAATGGCCAGGCGTTGCAACAGCTGTGTATCCTCTGCGAGCGCAGCAGCTGGATTGCCGATGAGTTGGTGGCCTACCCAGCACTGCTCGACGAACTGCTCGACTCCCGCACATTGTACACAGCCCCCGACAAGCAGCTTCTCCGCGATCAACTGCGCCAGCAAACCATGCGCATTGCCAGTAATGATACGGAGCAGCAGATGGAGGTAATTCGCTATTTCTGCAGGTCCAATGCCCTGCGCGTTGCAGCCTGTGAGGTCACAGATATACTGCCTTTGATGCAGGTCAGTGATTACCTGACCTGGATTGCCGAGGCTGTGGTTGAGCATGTAGTTAATATCGCCTGGGACCAGTTGGTAGCCAGTTACGGTTTGCCCCCATTGATGACAGCTGGCGCTACCGACAGCCACACTCCGGGCTTTATTGTGGTTGCCTACGGCAAAATGGGCGGCATAGAAATGGGCTACAAATCAGATCTGGATCTGGTTTTTTTGCACAATGGTGACCCCAGACGCCAAACCGATGGCCCTCGCAGTATAGATGGCAGTACATTTTTTATGCGCCTGGGTCAGCGTATTATCCATTTGCTGGCCACTCCCACAGCCTCAGGCATGGCGTACGAAATAGATATGCGCCTGCGGCCCTCTGGTAACTCTGGCATGCTGGTGTCCAGCCTGGCCGCTTTTGAGAAGTATCAGCTTGAGGATGCCTGGACCTGGGAGCACCAGGCCCTGGTGCGCTCTAGAGTGGTAGCTGGCGACACTCAATTGGCCCAAGCCTATGATCTGGTGCGTAAAAATACCCTACAGCGAAAACGCGACACGCAATCTCTAAGCGTTGAGGTTAGGGAAATGCGTGAGAAAATGCGCAAACACCTGAGTAAAGCTGCGAAAGATGGCAAATTCTCGCTGAAGCAAGGCAGTGGAGGTATCGTCGATATTGAATTTATGGTTCAATTTGCAGTCTTGGCTTGGTCCCACGACCATCCCCGGCTTGTCCGCTGGAGTGATACCATCCGTATATTGGAGTCACTGGCTCAATGTGGATTGTTCTCAGAACATGACGCACTCCGGTTGATAGACGTCTACAAGAGATTCCGTTCCGCAGGGCATCGCGCCCAGTTGCACAATCAGCTGGCTGAAGTAGCCTTGTCAGACTTTGTTGAGGAGAGGGAGATTGTGGTTAAACACTGGCAAGAATTATTGGATAGTTAATTAGTTTATAGAGAGAGGAACAGGTCTATGTCGTTTTCAGACCGCGATGGTTTTATTTGGATGGATGGTGAGATGCTCGATTGGCGAGATGCGCAGACGCATTTCCTCACCTCCTCACTGCACTACGGTAATGCTGTCTTCGAAGGTATTCGTGCCTACGAAACCGCCAGTGCTGGCACCTGTATTTTTCGCTTAGAAGACCATATTAAACGCCTGTTTAACTCAGCCAAAATCCTGCATATGCAGATTCCTTTCAGCCAGCAAGAAATCTGTGATGCTCACCGCCAGGTAATTCGCGACAATAACCTGGACGCCGCCTATATTCGTCCTCTGGTATTTTTGGGCTCAGAAGGCATGGGTCTGCGTGCCGAGGGCCTTAAAGTGCATGTGGGCATCGCCGCCTGGGATTGGCCATCCTACATGTCTCCTGAGACCTTAGAGACAGGCTTGAAAGTGCGCACCTCCTCCTATACCAGACATCATGTCAATATCACCATGGTGAAAGCCAAGGCTAGCGGCAATTATATTAATTCCATGCTGGCACTCCGTGAAGCTCTGGACTCAGGTTGTGACGAAGCGATTATGCTCGACCCCGAGGGCTATGTGTCGGAGGGCAGCGCAGAGAACTTCTTTATGGTACGTGATGGGGTTATCTACACGCCTGACCTGACCTCCTGCCTCGATGGTTTGACCAGAGACACCGTATTTAAACTGGCTGCAGATAACGGCATCGAAGTGCGCGAGAAGCGTATTTCTCGCGATGAAGTCTATATTGCCGACGAAGCATTTTTTACAGGGACAGCAGCAGAAGTTGTGCCCATCCGCGAGTACGATAGCCGCATTATTGGCAATGGTAAGCGCGGACCTGTGGCAACAGTGTTGCAGGCCGCCTATTTTGATCTGGTGCGCGGTAAGAGTGACAAGTATCAGGACTGGCTGGCGCCGGTTGCCAAATAGTCTTTTCGATTACTGGAATCAACGCAATGGCAGCACAAGAAATGGTCAATGTTCTCTGTATGAAATGGGGAACCAAGTATTCCGCCGACTATGTGAATACGCTGTATTCCATGGTCGCACGCAATATGAGCAGAGATTTCCGCTTTGTTTGCCTCACTGAAGATGGTGCTGGGCTGCATGAGAAAGTAGAGGTGTTTCCTCTGCCCGAACTGTCCGTTGATCTCGGCGGGCCAGAGCGCGGCTGGAACAAACTGGCAGTTTTTGCCGAGAGTCTCTACGACCTCAGGGGCAAGGTGCTGTGTTTGGATCTGGATCTAATTATTACCGGCAGCCTGGATGATCTTTTTGACTGTCCGGGCGAAGTGATGATTATCAAAGACTGGATCAAAAAAGACGGCACAGGCAACTCGTCTGTTTACCGCTTTGAAGTGGGTGCCCATGCCGAGGTGCTCGCCGAGTTTGAAAAGTCTTTTGACGAGATAAAAAAGATCCATCGCAACGAGCAGGAGTATCTATCTGCTGCGATGATGGCCAAAAATGCTCTGGTCTACTGGCCCGATCACTGGTGTCGCAGCTTTAAGCGTCACTGTATCAAGCCACTGTCATTTTTTATGGCCAGAGAAACCGAGATGCCAGAGGACTGTCGCGTGCTGGTTTTCCACGGTAAGCCCGACCCCCATGAGGCTATCGCCGGAGTCAGTGGTAAATGGTATCGACGCTTTAAGCCCGCAACCTGGGTAAGCGAACACTGGCATTAAGCCAGATTCAATAAGGATATTGAAGCAGGGAGACAGTGGTGACAAATTCAGCAAAACAATTTATCTGCATAAACTGGGGCACAAAATACGGTGCCGATTATGTCAATCGCCTGTATGGCATGGTGGCGCGCAATACTACGCCGCCATTTACCTTTACCTGTTTTACCGACAACAGCGACAACTTCCGACCGGAAGTAGATGCTGTCCCTCTGCCGGAGCTGAGTTTTGACTTACCCAAAACCAAAAAAGGTATTTGGCCAAAGTGTCGCCTGTGGAGTGAAAAACTTGCCCACTTATCCGGGCCCGTATTATTTCTAGATCTGGATTTAGTGGTCACTGGCAATCTCGACAGCTTCTTTGATTACGGCGACCCCGAAGATGTTATTCTGGCTCGCAATCCGAGCAATCCGCTGGAAAAGCTAGGTCAGACCTCGGTTTATCGATTTCCCGTGGGTAAATTATTACCTCTGTTAGAGAGATTTGCCGAGTCGCCCCTGGAGATTGCAGAACAGTATAAATACGAGCAGCGCTATGTGACGCGCAATGCACCGGGCGGGGTTAAATTCTGGCCCAAAGCCTGGGTGCTGCATTTTCGCCAGCAGTGCCGTCGCACATTTCCGTTGAACTATTTTAAAGTGTCCAAGCTGCCGGACAGCAGTAAGCTGGTTATCTTTCCCGGCGATCTAAATCCCATGGATGCTATTGAAGGGCGCTATCACGCTGGTGATAAGGTGTTAACTGCTGCAGAGCATGTAAAGGCTGGGTTTAGGGGTCAGCGCGATCGTTCGCTGATGGCCCATCTGCGGCATTTTATACTGCCCACTCCCTGGGTTGAGCAGCACTGGAAAGAATAGACTCAGATCTGGCGCATCTCATAGCCAAAGGTAGCGAAATCCTGCCCATAGATATTATTTAGACTGGCTAGCGCCTGACTGCTGATGTTTTGTGGCGCCTTGATCTTACCCGTACTGTTGGCACGCTGAGCAAAGTCAAAACCAGTTGCATCAGCAAAGGCCTCCATCTCCTCGGCCCTGTCCATTTTGTAGATCGATAGCCGCTCTTGTTTAATACCCAGATTCTTGAACATAAAATAATTGGGATTGTTGAGAATCCAGTGCTGGGGGTGAATATGCTCGTCCAGTTGGTAACAGTTAGCCAGCAAAGCCACATAGTCATCAAAGCTAGTATTGAGCAGTGCCTGCTGAATCTCCAGGTTGCTATTATTTTTCACACAGAGACCCATCAGCGGGAAGAACACTCGCTGGGGTTTTTCCCATTTAAATGGCTGACTTAAATCAGCGTTCTGCGGAATCTTCTGAAACTTATCTTTGTAAAATGAAATAGCCTTTTGATAGGGATCCCGAACCGTGAAATATACCTGTGGGTCAGAGTAATTAATAATCAGTTTGGCTCTGTAGCGTTTGATCTTATTGAAGTTAGGCGTTTTCTTAAACGACGAAAACATGACTTTATAGTTGGTGACAACCAGCTTGTTGCTGTCAGAGACACTGAAATACGGCATTGCGATGCTCTTATTATTCTAAATACTAAGGCGAGCCGATATTTTAAATCACCCATGACAAAGAGCATAATATTATTTAGGCTTTTTGGCTCGACAGATAATAATCTGTCAATCCTGTGGCGACTTTGTTAACTTACGGCAGCATTGCCGCCAAGATCATTTCAACTGGGACTGTGAATGACATTTAGCAGGTTTTTTTACTCAGTCAGTATTTATCTACTGAGCCCGATTATTTTATTGCGCCTGCTTTACCGAGCTCTCAGGGCGCCTGCCTACGCCAGACGCTGGCGCGAACGGTTTGGCTTTGTGGCACAGACCAATGGGGGCAAAACCATCTGGTTGCACTCTGTGTCTGTGGGCGAGACTTTAGCGGCCGTGCCATTGGTAAAGGCGCTGCAGCAGCGCTATCCCGATTACCGCCTCACCGTTACCTGCATGACTCCCACCGGCTCAGAGCGCATTCAAGCTGCCTTTGGTGACAGCGTTGACCACTACTATGCACCCTATGATATGCCGGATTCAGTGGCGCGGTTTTTAAACCGAGTTAGACCAGAGTTATTGCTTATTATGGAGACAGAGCTGTGGCCCAATACCATAGCTGCCTGCTCCAGCCGCAGCATTCCGGTGATACTGGCCAATGGCCGCCTCTCTGCCAAGTCTGCTGCTGCCTATGGCAAAATTCCCCGGCTGGTCGGCTCAATGTTGCGATCCATATCTGCTGTGGTAGCCCAGCACGATGATGATGGTAATAGATTTGCCCGGCTGGGCTTGCCCCCCGAGGCATTGACTATTAGTGGCAATATTAAATTTGATTTGCATCTGGATTCAGAGGTGCGGGCCAAGGCCCAGTCGTTGACTACAGAATGGCAGGGTGAAAATCAGCGCCCAGTGCTGCTGGCAGCCAGCACCCATGCCGGCGAAGATGAGCTTATTTTGCAGGCCTATGGGCAGATCAAAGCGGCCTTGTCAGTGGCGCCGCTGCTGGTTCTTGTTCCCAGACACCCTGAGCGATTTAACCAGGTCGCTCAGCTCTGCGAGCAGGCCGGCTTTGTGGTGGCCCGGCGTAGCACAGGGGAGCCAACTGCTCCGGCGGATATATTGCTGGGAGATACTATGGGGGAGCTGATGTCATTTTATGGAGCCTGCGATCTGGCTTTTGTGGGCGGTAGCCTGGTGCCAACCGGCGGGCATAATATGATTGAGGCTGCTGCCTGGGGTGTTCCAGTGGTCACTGGCCCACATCTATTTAACTTTGCTGAGGCATCGCGGCTACTGATAGAGGGAGATGCCATGATTGTTTGCGAAGATGCTGATAGTCTTGCTGAGCAATGTATAGGTCTTTTTGCCAACCGGCAGCGTTGCACTCAGATGGGGGATGCAGCGCACCGTATAGCCGAGGCCAATCGAGGTGCGCTGGATAGGTTACTGGCGGTGATCGACCACCGCCTTTAACTGACTAGCGGGCAATAACCAGCTGCGGATCTAACCAGGCGTTTAGTGCAAACACATCATCGGGCGACAGTTGCCCCGCCACTTCCTTAAGACTCATCATAGACAGAATGTAATCGTAGCGAGCGTTGGCATAGTTGCGACGCGCCTGATAGAGGGTGCGTTGAGCGACCAGCACATCGACAATATTTCTGGTGCCAACCTCGTAACCCGCCTGGGTAGCCTCGAGGGCACTGTTAGCCGAGGTAATGGCCTGCTTGCGTGCCTTGACCCGAGCTGCATTGGTAATCACCAGCTGATGTCTGGAGCGCGCCGACTGCACAGTGTTGCGTTTTGCGGCAGTGTAGCCCTCGCTGGACCGGATAGCGCGTTGCTTGGCCTGACGCCGCTGGGCATCTACGCCGCCACCCATAATGGGCATGCTCACAGAAACCACAAACTGGTGGCCATCCTGTACGGACTGAAATGGTGAGCCAAAGCTAATGCCGTCGGCATCCGAATCATAATAGGTAGCACGACCGGTAATTCTGGGCAGTCTGGCAGCTGCGGCAGCCTTGGCTTCGTTATAAGCTGCATCTTTGCCCAGCTTGGCAACCTGTAGTTGAAAGTTATTGGCCATGGCCAGATCAACCCAGCCTTCACTGATTTCCGGGCTGGGATTGGTGGCTTCAAAATTATCCATCAGGCCTGCTAAAACACTGTGGCTTTGACCTGTCAGAACTTCCAGTGCCTCGAAGGCGATATTCAGGCTGCCGCGGGCCTCAAGACTATTTACTGCAGCATCATCGAACACTGCCTGTGCCTCATGGACATCGGTCACTGGCAGCAGGCCCACCTCAAAGCGCTCTCTGGTCTGCTCCAGCTGGCGCTGAATGGCGCGCTCTTCAGCCTTGCGGGTCTCCATATTGTCATGGGCTCGCAGGGCGTTAAAGTAAGCCTGGCTAACGCGAATAATCAGCGACTGCTGGTCCGCAGAAAATTGGGCCTTGGCGCTCTTGCTCAGAGCACTGCCACCTCTAAACCTATACCAGGAAGGCATATCAAAAATAGCCTGGGTCAGGGAGGCGCTGTACCTGGTCTGGTTGCTATCGGTTAAGCCTTTGCGAATTGAGGGAATAGACTCATTTTGAATCACCACAATTTGCTGAGAGTTTTCATTGTTTTCTGACTCAGTATATTCACCGGCAATGGACAGCTGGGGTAGCAGTGCAGCCCGGCTGATATTCTTTACTTCGCGGTCCGCATTAAAGCTGGCACGGGCTGCGCTCAAGACTGGGTCATTTTGGAGAGCAGACTCATAAATATCTTTAAGGGAGTCAGCCCAGCTGATTTGGGCCAGTAATAAAGTGGTACTGACAGCACATAGTCCTTGTTTGACCAAACGCATAACATCTCCATTAGAATTCTTATATTAGTTGATGCTTAAACAGCAGCATCAGTTACAAATGCTTTTTTTATCAAGCCTATAGTTTAGCAGAATTGGCATTCTGTAATGGCAAATTTACCAGGCAACTACAACACAGACAGGACGCAGCACTCCCAAAAGCGTTGACCTACGTAAAATTTATATTGTAACTCCACCCAGTTACTCCTAATTACGGATAAGATGCATATCATGATTAAATCACATCGCTTTGGGTCAGAGGATTACCGTATCGAATCCGAGGAAACGGTCTTCCAGGGGTTTTTTAGTGTCAGCAAGCAGGTGTTAAGGCACCGTCTGTTTGCCGGTGGCTGGAGTCGGCCCCTGGAGCGGGAGCTGTTTCAGCGCGGTGATGCGGTCGGTGTTTTGCTGTACGACCCAGAGCACCACATAATCGGCCTGGTAGAGCAGTTTCGTGCCGGGGCTCAAAACGATCAGCATGGCCCCTGGCAGTATGAAGTCGTTGCCGGAATGATAGATCCCGGTATGACTGCGGAGCAGGTGGCGGTCAAAGAGTTGCAGGAAGAGGCTGGCATCAGTGTTGAAAAATTGCTGCCGATCACTGATTATTTGGTGAGCGCCGGAGGTTCAGACGAGAAGATGCATATGTTTTGCGGTCTCTGTGACCTCAGCAACCGCGGCGGCATATTTGGTGCTGACCACGAGGGCGAGGATATTTTATTTCAGGTTTGGCACTACGATGAGGTGATGCAGGCCCAGTCTGAGGGGCTTTTAAATAGCGCAGCACTGACTATCGCGCTATTCTGGCTGCAGCTCAATATTAAAGATTTGCAAGCCAATATATCTTTGAAAGACTAAACTGAATTCAAAGGCCCACTAAATATCAGGCGACTAATCGGTAGATAACCAGTCTAAAGGCGGCTTGCCGCAACCCGGGCATTTAAGAGCAGAGAGGAAACCGACCACCGTGTCACTGTACGAAAGGCGAAAACAGCAACAGGACCTGGCCCGCTTGCATGAAGAATGCGAGCTTAACTACCAGCGTCTGCGTCGTATTATCCCCGATACCTGTACCCTGGGTGGCAAATTTTCCCTGCAGTACAGAGATCGGCCGCGCTCGGGCATCAGCGTGCAGATTATCGAGGTCACCAAATATACCAGCACATTACTGATAATAGCGGATCGAGCCGGCCCTCACTGGCTGCCAAAAATTGAGATCAAGGTTCGGGTTTACCGGGATGCGCGTATGGCCGAGGTGATTGAATGGTGTACCGATCGCACCATACCCTGGGCACTGACCGAAACCAAAGGTATGCAGGCCAGAGATGAAAAATGGCAGTGGAATATCTTTCTCAGCGAGTTGCTATCTCACGGGCTGCGGCACGGGATGACCGAGCTGGAAGCCTAGCCGTCGATGGATACTGTCCACCTCACGCAAATAACCGACTTACATCTGGGCACCGATGCCAGTGCTACTCTGGGTGGTGTCCCGACATTGGCCAGTTTTGAGGCTGTTTTACAGGCAGTGGCCGATCAGGGCCGCGGTACAGATATATTGCTACTCACTGGCGATCTCGCCAGCCACTGCCAACCCGAGGCCTACCAACTACTTAACAGCACCCTAAATGGCCATCAGAAGCAGGCAATTTGGTTACCCGGCAACCACGATGACAGTCAGCTTATGGCTGAGTATTTAGTGGATTTTCCGCTGCAGTCGGTCGTTGATCTGGGAGCCTGGGGGCTATTGACCCTGGATAGCTCGCAGCCCAACCAGCCCGGCGGCCATGTCAGTGATCTGCAGTTGCAGCATGTTGAGCGGGGACTGCAGGCACTGGCTGATAAGCATATCTTGCTGGCTATGCACCACAGCCCCCTCCCAGTGGGCTGTGCCTGGCTGGACAAACAGCAGATCGATAATCAGCAACAGCTCTATGATTTAATCTCAGGCCAGGGCAATGTGCGCGCGGTTGTAACCGGCCATGTGCATCAGCATTCCGACGGTTCTTGGGGCCAGTTGCCGGTGTATTCCACTCCCTCAAGCTGTGTGCAATTCAAGCAGCACAGTGAGGACTTTGCACTTTCTGAACAGCCTCCAGGCTATCGTTGGCTCGACCTGCACAGTGATGGAACGATTGATACCGGGGTAAAATTTTTAGTCGATTTTGCACACCAGCCCAATCTCGATTGCGCCAGCTATTAGGTTTTGCCCAGGTGTAAATCAGTGCCTGACAAGCGGTCAGCATTGGCTATAATGGAGCCTGATTTATAGGTTTACTGGCTATGCCAATGCTGCTGTATCTTCACGGGTTTAACAGCTCGCCAGAGTCCAAAAAGGCTCTGCAGACTCGGGATTGGTGCGCTGAAAATGCTCCGGCTTTAAACTTTGTGTGCCCATCGCTGCCGCCTTATGCCGAAGCTGCAATGGACATTTTGCAGTCTTTGATCGAGGAGCAATTGCCTGAGCCAGTCTATCTGATAGGCAGTTCTATGGGTGGCTTTTTCGCCACCTGCCTTGCAGAGCAATATAATCTGCGCGCTGTGCTGATAAATCCAGCGGTGAGTCCGGGGCGCGGTCTGCACAGATGGCTGGGACAAAATAGTAATTACCATACCGGCGAAAAATGGATTTTTGAGCCTCGGCATATAGATCAGTATCTGGCATTGGATCCCAGTGAGATAAAGTATAAAAATAATTACAAGGTGCTGTTGCAAACCGGTGATGAAGTACTGGATTATCGCGATGCGCAGAGCCGCTATCAGGGAGCTGATATGAGTATCGAACAGCAGGGAGATCACAGCTTTATAAATTACCATCAGCATCTGGACAGTATTGTCCAGTTTTTGATGTCCACCCCGGTAACAAATAACTAAATTGACCCCGTGAGCAGATGAGCAATTACGACGCAAAAGATATTGAAGTCCTGACTGGCCTGGATCCGGTGCGCAAGCGCCCGGGCATGTACACAGACACCAGTCGCCCCAACCATTTGGCCCAGGAGGTCATTGATAACAGTGTCGACGAAGCTCTGGCGGGCCACGCCAGTCGCATTGATGTCACATTACATAAAGATGGCTCCCTGTCGGTGTGCGACGATGGCCGCGGAATGCCAGTGGATATTCACCCTGAGCAGGGCCTGCCTGGAGTCGAGGTGATTCTGTCTACCCTGCATGCGGGTGGCAAGTTCTCCAATGATAACTATCAGTTCTCGGGTGGGCTGCATGGCGTGGGCGTGTCAGTGGTCAATGCACTGTCCAACAAGCTCGACGTGATTGTTAAACGTGAGGGCAAGGTACATCAGATTTTGTTTGCCCACGGCAATAAAACCTCAGACTTAGCGGTGATAGATAGCTGTGGCCAGCGCAATACAGGCACCGTTTTGCGCTTCTGGCCAGATGCTTCCTACTTCGATTCAATCAAGTTTAGTGTCTCAAGGCTGCGCCATGTGCTGCGCGCCAAAGCAGTGCTCTGCGGTGGCTTGACTATGAGCTTTCACGACGAGAATACCGGTGAGGGCGAGGAGTGGTTCTATGAAGATGGTTTAAAAGACTATCTTGCTGGCGCTCTGCATGGTTGGGAAGTACTGCCTGCCGAACCCTTTATAGGCACCTTTGCATCAGATAATGAGGCAGCCGACTGGGCAGTGCAGTGGATGCCAGAGGGTGGCGAGCTGGTGCAGGAGAGCTACGTTAATCTGATCCCCACGCCCCAGGGCGGTACCCATGTCAACGGTCTGCGCAGTGGTCTGCTCGATGCCATGCGCGAGTTTTGTGAATTCCGCAACCTGCTGCCTCGTGGGGTAAAGTTGAGTCCAGACGATATCTGGGACCGCTGTAGTTTTGTGCTGAGCTCAAAATTGGCCGATCCGCAGTTCTCTGGCCAGACTAAAGATCGACTGTCATCCCGGGAAGTGGCGGCCTTTGTCTCCGGGGTAGTTAAAGATGCCTTTAGTCTGTGGCTCAACCAGCACACCGAAGAGGCAGAGAAGCTTGCCGAGCTGTGTATTTTCAATGCCCAGCGACGCATGCGTGCCAGCAAAAAGGTAGTGCGCAAAAAGATTACCCAGGGTCCGGCACTGCCAGGCAAACTGGCCGACTGCGCCAGCGGCGAGCCAGAGCAATGTGAGATATTTTTTGTTGAGGGTGACTCGGCCGGTGGTTCTGCCAAGCAGGCGCGCAACCGCGAACATCAGGCGATTATGCCGTTGCGCGGCAAGATTCTTAACACCTGGGAAGTTGATTCTCAGGAGATTTTGGCCTCTCAGGAAGTGCATGATATTTCAGTGGCTCTGGGAGTAGACCCGGCTCTGGAAAACACCGACTCATTGCGCTATCACAAGATCTGTATCCTCGCCGATGCCGACTCTGATGGTCTGCATATTGCGACGTTACTCTGTGCCCTGTTTGTCCGTCACTTTCGCCCGCTGGTCAGCGCAGGCCATGTCTACGTGGCCATGCCACCGCTATTTAGAATCGATGTAGGCAAGGATGTTTACTATGCTCTGGACGATGCAGAGCGCCAGGGGATACTGGACCGTATTCAGGCTGAGGGCAAGCGTGGCAAGGTCAATGTTCAACGTTTTAAGGGTCTGGGTGAGATGAATCCTTTGCAGCTGCGCGAGACCACTATGGACCCGGATACACGCCGTCTGGTGCAGCTGACACTGGAGCCCGGGGACGATACCAATACAATCCTAGATATGTTGCTGGCTAAAAAACGCGCCTCTGATCGCCGCCAATGGCTTGAAGCCAAAGGCAATCTGGCTGATGCCGCCAATCTTTAAGTTGAAATTACTATAAGCAAATTTGCCAACAGGAAATACGATGAACGATATCGTCACCTTTAACGACCAGGGTCTGGAGAGCCGCCCGCTCAGCGACTATGCCGAGCAGGCCTATCTGGACTATTCCATGTACGTGATTCTCGACCGTGCGCTGCCCCATATTGGCGACGGGCTCAAGCCAGTGCAGCGGCGCATTGTCTATGCCATGAGCGAGCTGGGTCTCAAGGCCAGCGCCAAACATAAAAAATCAGCGCGCACCGTGGGCGATGTTATAGGTAAATACCACCCCCATGGCGACAGTGCCGCCTACGAGGCTATGGTATTGATGGCGCAGCCATTCTCATACCGCTACCCACTGGTTGATGGCCAGGGTAACTGGGGCTCGCCGGATGATCCCAAATCATTTGCGGCCATGCGTTACACCGAATCCAAGCTGTCCAAATATGCAGAGGTGTTGCTCTCAGAGCTGGGTCAGGGCACAGCTAACTGGCGCCCCAACTTTGACGCCACCATGGAAGAGCCAGAGATTTTGCCGGCTCGGGTGCCCAATGTACTGCTCAATGGCACTACAGGTATTGCCGTGGGCATGGCTACAGATATTCCTCCCCACAATCTCAATGAAGTGGTTAATGCCTGCCTGCATCTGCTCGATAGTCCCAAGGCTACAGTGCCTGAGCTAATGGAATATATCAAAGCGCCGGACTTTCCGACCGATGCAGAGATTATTACTCCCCAGGCAGATATTCTAAATACCTATGAGACTGGTCGTGGCTCGGTCAAGATGCGCGCAATCTGGAATAAAGAAGATGGCGATGTGATTGTCACCGCTCTGCCGTTCCAGGCCTCCGGCTCAAAAATTCTCGAACAGATCGCCGCACAGATGCGCAATAAAAAGCTGCCCATGGTAGAAGATCTGCGCGACGAATCCGATCATGAAAATCCGACCCGACTGGTGATCGCTCCGCGCTCAAACCGGGTTGATATCAACGCGCTGATGGACCATCTGTTTGCCACCACGGATCTTGAGCGCAGCTACCGTATCAATATGAATATCATAGGCATCGATGGCCGTCCCGCGGTGATGGACCTGCGTCGCATTCTCAAGGACTGGCTGAGCTTCCGCACTGATGTCACCAGGCGCCGTCTCGACTACCGATTACAAAAGGTGGAGAAGCGACTACACCTGCTAGATGGCCTGTTGATTGCCTTTTTAAATATTGATGAAGTGATTCATATTATTCGTACTGAGGACGAGCCCAAGGCTGCTCTGATTGAACGCTTTGGGCTTTCCGATACCCAGGCTGAATATATTCTGGACACC
The DNA here is from genome assembly GCA_038135995.1 of Porticoccaceae bacterium. Classification (GTDB taxonomy): domain Bacteria; phylum Pseudomonadota; class Gammaproteobacteria; order Pseudomonadales; family Porticoccaceae; genus HTCC2207. The sequence goes on along the minus strand of JAYPYO010000023.1, from coordinate 5,475 downwards.
AAGTTGCGCCAGTTAGCGCGCCTTGAAGAAGTGAAGATTCGCGCTGAGCAGGAAGAGCTGGCACAAGAAAAAGCTGAGCTTGAGTTGCTGCTGGGTTCCGAAGCTCGACTAAAAACACTGGTCAAAAAAGAACTTAAAGCCACCGCCGAAGAGTTTGGCGATGATCGACGCTCACCACTGACCGAGCGAGGCGAAGCCCAGGCCTTCAATGAAAAAGACCTTATGACTGCCGAGCCAATTACTGCAGTGCTGTCCGACAAAGGTTGGTTGCGTGCCGCCAAGGGTCATGAGATTGACCCGGTGAGTCTGAGCTATAAGTCCGGCGACAAATTTCTCTCGGCAGCCAGAGGCAAAAGCAATCAAAATGTCTTCTTGCAGGATACCACTGGCCGTTACTACGCGCTGCCGGGGCACACATTGCCCTCGGCACGAGGCCAGGGCGAACCGGCCACAGGACGATTAAAAATGCCGCCAGGCGCGCTGTTTACCGATGTGGTTATGGGTGCAGATGAGCAGAAAATTCTGATGGGCACAGATGCGGGCTATGGCTTCGTGGCTAAAATTGGTGATCTATTTACCAAAAATAAGGCTGGTAAAGCAGTGGTCTCAATACCCAAAGGTGCACGCATACTGTCTCCACAGATGATCAATACTGATAATGCGCTGATTGCTGCGGTCAGCAATGAGGGACGGATGCTGGTGTTCCCCATAGCGGATCTGCCAGAACTGGCCCGCGGCAAAGGCAATAAGATTATTAACATTCCAGGCTCTCGCCTGCAGTCTCGCGAAGAGTTTGTGGTCGACTACGGGATTATCCCCGAGGGCGGCTCTCTGGTGGTGCACTCAGGCAAGCGCTATCTGGTGATGAAAGAAAAGGACCTGGAGCATTACCGTGGAGAGCGCGGCCGTCGTGGACACAAGTTGCCGCGCGGCTTCCAGAAGGTCGACCGGCTGGATATCGAAGCTAGCTGATCGCTGGTGCCCAGCCTTCAGCAGAGAGCTGGACGTAGAGGGACTATTTGCTACCGAGCAGATAAAAGCCTTTGAGCAGATTAACGGCTTCGTAAAGCTGGTTATCTGCGCTCAGGTCCTCTTTGCTATCGCCACTGTCCGTTTTATCTGTGGCTGTACTGTCTTCATCCACAGTTTGCAGATGACCTTCCAGGTCTGCTTCACGGACTCGCTGGCGAAAATTGTAGGGGCGGATCTCTGCTCGCTCTACAGTAATATCGGGCACAATACCCTCGGCCTGAATCGAGCGGCCGTTGGGGGTGAAGTACCTTGCGGTGGTCAATTTGACGGCGCGGCCATCCCCCAGGGGAACCACTGTCTGAACCGAGCCTTTGCCAAAGCTCTGGGTACCCAAAATCGCGGCACGACCATGGTCTTGCAGCGCACCTGCAACTATCTCTGAGGCTGAGGCACTGCCGCCATTAATCAATACCACCACTGGTAAGCCTTCAAGCATATCGCCCGCAGTGGCCTCAAAACTTTGGTTAGAACTGGGCAGACGGCCCTCGGTATAAACAATAGTGCCGCTGTCCAATAGAGCGTCAGCGATCTCGACAGAGGCTGGCACCAGGCCGCCGGGGTTATTGCGCAGATCAATTACCAGGCCTTTTAAGGGATTATCTTCGTCGCTCTGTTGCCTGAGCTCCTGCAGAGCTTCAGTAAAGTCGCTGCCTGATTTGCGTTGGAACTGGGCAACCCGCACATAGCCATAACCGGGCTCAAGGAAGCGGTTGCGCACAGCACTGACCTGAATAATATCGCGCACCACCTCTATATCCATGGTGTCATCTTCACCCTCACGATAGACCGTAAGCTTGATGCTAGTGCCCTGCTCACCGCGCATTTTTTCTATAGCTTTTTGCAGGCTCATTCCGCGTACCGGGTTGTCATTCATCTTGACGATCAGATCTCCTGCCTGAATACCGGCCTGAGCTGCGGGGCTATCGTCTATGGGTGACACTACGCGAATTACACCATCCTGAGTGGCTACTTCCAGGCCCAGACCACCGTACTCGCCCGAGGAATTTTCTTCCAGATCGCCATAGCTTTCTTCATTGAGGTAAACCGAATGGGGATCCAGCTCGGTCAGCAGCCCGGCGATAGCGTTTTCCAATAGCTGGGTATCGCTGACCTCTTCCACATAGCCCTGACGAATCTGTTCAAATACCTGAGTAAACAGGCGCAGCTCCCGCAGGGGCAGACGCTGCTCTTGCTGTGCGCTGGTTTGTGTTTCTGCAGCTGCTACTTCACTGGCTGGCTCATCGGCCTGTGCCGACAAAGAGAGAAGAATCAACCCCATTGACAGGCTTAATACTGTTCTAAACATAGATGATTTCCTTAAACTGACCTAGCTTGGAGTCTAAAAGCTCCGCTTGGTTGCATAGAGCTCTGCGCTCAACAGGTTTGTTAAATACACTGCTCCAACTATAGGCGCAAACCCTAGCGCTTGCCCAGCCAGGATTTTGGATCTGCCGGGTTGCCGTCCTTGCGAATCTCAAAATACAATGCTGGTTTATCCAGACCGCCAGTATCTCCAGCGCGAGATAGGATCTCATTGCTCTGTACCCAGTCGCCGGTGTCTTTAAGCAACTCCTGGTTATGGGCATAGAGAGTCAGATAGCCGTCGCTGTGATCCACAATGACCAGCAGGCCAAAACCACGCAGATAGTTGGAAAAGACCACCCGACCCTGATGCACAGCTTTGACCTCATCACCGGCCTTGGCACCAATTAGCCAGCCCTCCCAGCGTAATTCTCCGCTTCTCCTACTGCCGTAACTATGGGCTACACGCCCTTTTAGGGGCCAGCTGAGCTGGCCTTTGCGAGAGATAAAGGACTCGTAATTAGAGGGTAGCGCCAAGTCTGCAGCTGCACGTTTCACGGCGGCTAGCAGCTCTTCTAATTTGCCCCGCTCTTTTTTGAGTTTGCTGAGTTTCTTTTTATCGGTACGCAGCGATGACTGCAGATTGCTGAGGGTCTTTTTACGCTTTTTGGCCTGGCGGGTCAGCTTATTTTTATCTGCCTCCAAATCTGCGCGGGACTGGGTTAGGCGCAGCTTTTGAGTCTCAATATCGGCAATTACCGTTGCCAGCTCGTCGACATCTTTTTTGTAGCGCTGAATTTTCTCTGTGCGTGCCTGCAAAAAGTAATCGTAGTATTTAAATACCCGAGCTATTTTCTGGGGATCCTCCTGATTTAGCAGCAGTTTAATCGGCTCCTGATTGCCCAGTTTATAGGCAGCGGCGATTTGTTCGACAATCGCAGCACTCTGGCCTCTGATACCCAGCTGCAGATCTCTTTCTCGACTGCTGAGATCTTTGAGCTCGCTTTCCAGCTTATTGATCTTGCCGCGGAGTCGGCGTACGTTGCTGTTGATTTTGCTGGCTCTTAGCTCGACCTTTTTGAGCTCGCTCTGCAGGCTGTTACGCTCTTTGTCACGATCCTCGAGCTGCTGTTCCAGACTGGAAATGGAGCGTTTGAGATTGTCCAGCTTCTGCTCCTGTTCCTCATCGGCACTGGCAACGGCGCCCAGCATCAGCATAAGGAGTAGCAGCAAACTATTGGAGACAGCGCGCACAGGTGCTCCCCAATTCTGTATTGCTGCCGGTCTGATCATCAGAGAACCAGAGAGCGGCCAGTCATCTCGGCCGGTTGCTGCAAACCCATAAGTGCCAGCATGGTGGGAGCTATATCGGCCAGTGAACCATCACTGTCCAGACTGAGCTGACGGTGCCCGGCATAGACCAGGGGTACAGGCAAAGTGGTGTGTTGAGTGTGTGGTTGATTGTTGGACTCGTCAAACATTTCCTCGACGTTGCCGTGGTCGGCGGTGATTAGAAGCTCGCCGCCAGCCTGAGTTACTGCATCCAGAACCTTTGCCAGGCAGCTATCTACGGCTTCCACCGCTTTAATTGAGGCCGTGAAATCACCGGTGTGGCCAACCTGATCGCAGTTTGCATAGTTGCAGATGATGGTATCAAATTTGCCACTGCCAATAGCTTCCACCAGTTTCTCAGTGACTTCTGGTGCACTCATTTCGGGCATCTGGTCGTAGGTACTAACATCTGGCGACGGGATCAGCAGGCGCTCTTCGCCGGGGTAGAGGGTCTCTCGCCCACCGCTAAAGAAGAAGGTGACATGGGCGTACTTCTCGGTCTCGGCAATGCGCAGCTGCTGTTTATTATTGGCAGCCAGATACTCGCCCAGGGAGTTAACCAGATTTTCCGGTGGATAGGCGCAGGGCACCTGGATGTTAGCTTCGTACTCTGTGGCCATAACAAAGGTCGAGAGCTGAGGCACCACAGCGCGCTCAAAACCGCTAAACTCGGCATCAACTAATGCATGGGTTATTTCTCTGGCCCGGTCCGGGCGGAAGTTCATGCAGATTACCGCATCGCCATCTTCAATAGCTACCGGGCTCTCGCCAGGACCGGCAATAGTAGTAGCCTGCACAAACTCATCATTTTCATCTCGAGCATAGGCAGCCTCCAATGCGCTGATTGGATCACCGGCACTGTGATTGCCCAGACCCTGAGTCATCAGACGATAGGCCTGCTCAACTCGGTCCCAGCGATTGTCGCGATCCATGGAATAAAAGCGGCCCACAATAGAGGCTATGCGACCCACGCCAAGTTTGCTGCACAGTGCCTGGGTCTTTTCCAGTGAGGGTTTGGCGCTGCGGGGAGGACAGTCACGACCATCGAGCGAGGCATGGATATAGACTTTGCTGGCTCCGCGTTGAGCGGCCAGTTCCAGCATGGCATTTATATGGTCCTCGTGGCTGTGAACACCGCCTGGTGAGAGCAAACCCATAATATGCACAGCCTTATTGCTGGCCACAGCTTTGTCTATGGCATCGCAAAATGCTGGGTTGGTAAAGAAATCACCATCGCTAATAGCTTTATTGATACGGGTAAAGTTCTGGTAGACAACCCGGCCAGCGCCCAGCGTCATATGACCTACTTCAGAGTTGCCCATTTGCCCATCAGGCAAGCCCACGGAGAGGCCCGAGGTATGAATAAGTGTCTTGGGATTATTGCTCCACAGCTTTTCCCACACTGGGGCATTGGCGCCGGCAATTGCGTTGTATTTTGGATCATCGCTGTAGCCAAAGCCATCGAGTATTAGCAGTACTAGGGGAGATTTCTCAGTGGTCATAGGGGTTTTTATGGGTATCCGGTTGTTAAACTGTAGAACAGAGCTTCGATTTTAAAGCTAACTGCGGTGTTTCGCCATGGTAGCTCTGTAATTAAATGGCTTATAGGTTTTCCAGCAATTCCCAGCGCTCGTAGCAGTGGCTAAGCTGCTGCTGGAGTTCTGACAGCTGTATTTCAGTTTTAGCCGTTGCAGCGCGATCGCCTTTGTAAAAATCTGGCTGACTGATCTGCTCCGAGATGTCTGCGATTTGCATCTCCAGGTTCTCAATCTCTTGGGGCAGATTATCCAGCTCTCGCTGATCTTTGTA
>JAYPYO010000022.1:0-31589 GCA_038135995.1 Porticoccaceae bacterium | reverse complement strand
CAGACCTATCGACCAGATCCCAAAACGGTGGTCGGCCCGGGTCGGCGATAATTATTCTTTCTACTCCTGCACTTGTCGCCAGCTTCAACAAATCAAATAATGGCTGAGTCAGTTCGTCCCAAAAGCAAATATCTGTGCCTATAAGAGTCTGGTAATTAGCCAGTTCTCCGCCTGTAAGAGTCTCAAACCCCCTGGCCTGAAATTCCATTTCACATTTATTAATATCAGCCTGCAGTGCCAGAAAAGGGGCCACTGACTCATCTATATCAATCCCGGTCACCTCAGCTGCATATTGTTTGGCTAAAAAAAGCCCGGTCAAACCCCAGCCACAACCAATATCGAGCACCCGAGAGTTTGGCGCGGGGGGATAGGTGGTTAGGTAGTCCATCAGCACAAAGCTGGACCGCCAAACCTTGTTGCCGTGGGCGCTGTGCCCTTGCTGCTGGCGCTTTAGTCGCCGCACTCCTGGATGAGATGATCTGAGGGCCTTAATGCCAAGGTGCTCTATATAATGAGGTTTTTGCGAATTTATTGACTGGGACATGGCTCTTATTTCGAGAGGGTGGCTGAGCTGCTTATCGGCCACCAGACAGATTGTGGAAACAGGGCTAAAACATACCCCTGCGCTGGTGTTTGTGCTATTTTACGACCCTAGGGTTCGACTGGCGAATCAAATTATTACTAATCTTAAAAGCAGATTTGGACTATGGCTGAATCTTCAATGAAATCGAACTATCACCCGTTTATCGGGGCTCTGTATCGCAACAGTAATTATCAGTTCTGGATATTACAGTTTGTGGGTTGGTTTGGCCTGTCGCTGATTAGTTTTTTGAGTTTAACCCTCTGGTATAACCAGCAGGGAGCTGCCTATATAGCCCATACAATTTTGCAATCGGCGTTGGGCATTCTTGTATCCTGGCCTCTGCGCTGGGTATTCCATTATTTTTGGTACGACAGTGTTGTGTTCCGTATTTCTGCAGCCATAGCCGGGGTTATAGGTTGCTCTTTGCTATGGACTATACTGCGTATGACGACTTTTATGGCCATGACCGGTGAAGCAGATCTGTGGTCTGATTTCGGTGGCTGGTTATTTGGTTCGATTTTGATTTTTGTTTGCTGGGTGGCGTTTTATCACGGGGTTAAATACTACCAGCTACTCCAACATGAGCACGAGACTCTGTTAATGGTGGCGGCCGAGAATAAAGAGCAGCAGCTGAGGCGCTCCAGGGCAGAGACCATAGCCCATGAGGCGCAGTTGAAAATGCTGCGCTATCAGCTTAACCCTCATTTTTTGTTTAATACTCTGAATGCTATTTCGGCACTGGTGCAGGTCAAAAAGTCATCCACGGCCAATAGCATGATTGTGCAACTCAGCGACTTCTTGCGCTACTCTCTGGATAATGACCCCATAAAAAGGGTGAGTCTGGAGCAAGAGTTGGATGCATTGAAAATGTACCTTAATATTGAGCAAACCAGGTTCGGTGACCGACTGCAGCTGGAGTTTGATATTCAGCCGGAGGCTAACGCAGTATTGGTACCAAGTTTGATTTTACAGCCGTTGATTGAAAATGCCATCAAATATGCAGTCGCACCCATGGAGGCTGGTGGTAAGCTAACGATTGCTGCCAGGCTGAATGCAGGGTTTTTAGAAGTTGATATAGCGGATACAGGCCCTGGTCTGGAAAATTTAGCGGTTGAGCAAAATTCAGTCGGTGTTGGTCTTAGAAATACCATAGATCGGCTGCATGAGTTTTATGGTGAAAACTATAAGTTCCGGCTAGAGCATGCCAGCCCCTCAGGTCTGAAGGTGTGCATGCGACTGCCCTTAGAGAAGCAGTCCAAATAACCAACGAAAGACTGATTATGCAGAAATTGAAAACGGTAATTGTTGACGACGAACCTCTGGCGCGGGAATTTCTGCGCCTGCTGCTGTCTTCCTTTGATGAGATTGAACTGGTCGCAGAATGTTCCAATGGCAAAGAAGCAGTGGCTACCGCACTGGAATTGCGTCCGCAGTTATTATTTCTGGATATACAGATGCCGGGTATGAACGGCTTTGAGGTGGTGAAGACTCTGCAGTCAGACATTATGCCGCTGGTCATCTTTGTGACTGCCTTTGACCAGTATGCGGTTGACGCCTTTGACCTCCATGCTGTGGACTATGTGTTGAAGCCTCTGGACGAGGAGCGTATTCGGCGCTCGGTAGAGCGTGCTCTGGATCGCCTCAAAAACCAGTCTGATGCCAGCTTTAAAACGCCGCTGATAGGTGCAATTGATGCAATCTCAGAGCGTATGGCCGCGGATAAGCCCGGAGACAGCAGTAGTGAAAGTTTGCCCGAAGGCATGAAACGCAAACTGTTGGTGCGTGATTCCGGTGTGGTGAAGGTAATCCCCTTTGACGATATTGACTGGGTAGATGCTGCCGGAGACTATATGTGTGTTCATGCAGCAGGGGAGACCCATGTTATCAGAAGCACTCTGCGAGAATTGAAGCTCAAGCTGGATGATAAGCTATTTGTACAGATCCATAGGTCTACTATCGTCAATATTGAGCGAGTAGTCAGTGTCACACCGCTGCAAAAGGGTGGCAGCCTGCTGCATCTCTCAGATGGGGGCTCTTTAAAAGTGAGCCGCAATTATCGCGAGTCTATTCGCAATCTATTCCAATAAGCCTCAGTTGAGTCTGCTGTGCCTTTAATAGCGCGACCTATCCGCTTTATCGCAAGGTATAACCCGGTTGCCGCAACTGCACTTCCCCTTGGTTATACTCCATGACAGCCTACGGTTTTGGCGGCTAGGCCAGTCTTGGCGTGCTCTAGCGCTTATGCCTAACCATCAGTGTCAATCTAGTTTGGCGGGGCGGGTTAGCTGACCCAGAAAACTATTAAAGAACTAAGGTAAAGAGAGTCGTTAATTATGCGGGTGAAATTAAATTCTGTTGAACAGGTGTTTAAAGCGGTATTGGTAGTATTTTTAAGCCTGTTCGCCTCAAGTGCAATGGCCGATAAAGCGGTTGAAGCGCAGGTGCAGAGCATTTTACAGGATATGACCCTCGAGCAGAAAGTAGGTCAGATGATCCAGGGCGAAATCAAATGGGTATCCCCGCAAGATGTGACCAAATATCACCTGGGTTCGGTACTTAATGGTGGCGGCTCTTTCCCCAATAAAAACAAGGGTTCCAGCGTTGATGACTGGCTGCAGCTTGCTGACCGCTACTACCATGCTTCGATGGATCGCAGTGCCGGCGGTGCTGGAATTCCGCTGGTTTGGGGTACAGATGCAGTTCATGGCCACAATAATGTAATTGGTGCCACTCTGTTCCCACATAATATAGGCTTGGGTGTTGCCAATGATCCGGCCCTGATGAGGAAAATTGGCGAGATTACCGCTCGCGAAGTTGCAGTTACAGGTATTGACTGGATATTTGCTCCGACAGTTGCTGTGGTTAAAGACTACCGCTGGGGTCGCACCTATGAGGGCTACAGCAGCGAACCCGCGATTGTGCGCTCTTATGCAGGCGAAATTATCCTTGGCATGCAGGGTGAGCCCGGTGAGTTGCGAACTGACTCGGAAAAAGTGATTGGCACAGCCAAACACTTTATTGGCGATGGTGGCACCTACAGAGGTATTGATCAGGGTGACGTGGTCATGGATCTTGAGCAATTGCTCGAGGAGCACGGTCAGGGCTACTACACTGCACTAGAAGCTGATGTACTTACTGTTATGGCTTCGTTCAACAGCTGGAACGGATTAAAACTGCACGGCCACAAGCAGCTGCTGACCGATGTATTGAAGGGCCGTTGGGGATTTGATGGCTTTGTAGTCAGCGACTGGAACGGTGTAGGTCAGGTCAAGGGCTGCAATAATGAGAGCTGTGCGGCCTCGATTAACGCCGGTGTAGATATGATTATGGTGCCGGAAGACTGGAAGGCACTGTGGCACAACACCATCGATCAGGTGAAGTCTGGTGAAATTGCTATGTCCAGAATCGACGATGCAGTGCGTCGTATTCTGCGTGTTAAGATTCGCGCTGGTCTGTTTGAAAAGGGCGCGCCATCGACTCGCAAAGTGGCAGGCAACAAGTCACTGATTGGTGCACCGGAGCACAGAGCTGTAGCTCGTGATGCTGTGCGCAAGTCGCTGCTACTGCTAAAGAACAAAAACCAGCTATTGCCGCTGCAGCCTGAGCAGCACGTGTTGGTAACAGGTGATGGCGCCGATAATATTGGCAAGCAAAATGGTGGCTGGACTATCACCTGGCAGGGAACTGAAAATAAAAATAGCGAATTCCCCGGTGCTACATCAATCTATGCTGGGCTTAACTCTGCACTTGAAAATATCGGCAGCACCAGTGAGCTCAGCACAGATGGTAGCTGGACCAAGAAGCCTGATGTTGCCGTTGTGGTATTTGGTGAGGAGCCCTACGCCGAAGGAGTGGGCGATATTGAGTCACTGGTTTACAAAAACGGCAATAAATCTGATCTCAAGCTTCTACAAAGTTTTAAAGATAAAAACATTCCTGTAGTTGCGGTATTTTTAACCGGACGTCCACTGTGGATAAATGCTGAGCTCAATAGCTCTGACGCCTTTGTTGTCGCCTGGCTACCAGGAACCGAGGGCGCTGGTATTGCCGACGTGATGGTGGCCGACGCCGAGGGCCAGCCACGCTTTGACTTTACCGGGAGGCTGTCCTTCGACTGGCCAAATGCTGAATTAAATGAGCAGGATAAAGCCCTGCCAGTTGCCGACTTGCTGTTAACCGGTGGCCAGGGCATGTCCTATGGTGATACTGAGCTTGTCGCAGGCAATCTCAGCGAGGTTTCGCTGAGTAAAGCGGTGTCCGCAGCTCAGGTTGTTTTCAGTGGCAGTAACCGCGGGCCGTTTAAATCTTTTGTGGGTGATAGCAGTGATTGGTCGCGACTGGTTGAGGGGGCCAATACTCTGTCTGCATTTGGTGATCTCAGTGTAACTAGGGTTGATGGTGTGGTGCAGGAAGATTCCCGTCTGATTAAATGGTCGGGTCGACGCGATAGTCAGTTCTTTTGGCACTCTGATGAGGCGCTAAGCCTGTCTGAGATATCAGATAAAAACGGCGCTGTAATGGTTGAGTTTAGGGTCGACCAGCGCCCCAAAGGAAAGGTAATTCAGCGTATGGATTGCGGCTGGCCCTGTCACGGAAGTCAGGATGTGACTAAAATGTTCCGCACAGCCCCTGAGGGCGAGTGGGTGACCCGCGGCATAAGCCTCAAATGTTTTAAGGCGGTGGGTGCAAATTTAGAGAGAGTGACCACGCCATTCCTGCTCACCACTGACCGGTCCTTTGCACTGACTATCAAAGATGTGCGCATAGTGCCCAATGCACCAGTGGAGCTGGTTGAGCACTGCGATCTGAGTGCCTAAATAACCATAGAGCAACAGCCGGCTATCCCTGATTAGCTGGCCGTTGTAGCCCGTCAAATGCTGTTTTCCCTGAAATAGCCAAATTGCCTGGGTGCTGCTAATATCCTCGTTGACCCAAAAGTATAAAAACAAAGCCGGCAGGGGAATTATGAAAGCATCGTTTACCAAAATGTCCGCGAGTACCGCGCAAGACTGGGAGATTATTATGCCAGAGCAACTGGCATTCTTTCAGAAACTGCCAGATCGCATACTGACCCATATGGAGCTATTAAACGGCGACTACGGTGGCTTTGCAGTGGATCGCCTCCAGCACTCATTGCAGACAGCCCACCGGGCTGCAGAGGCTGGAGAAGATGAGGAGTATGTGGTCTGCGCACTGCTGCACGATATTGGCGACACTCTGGGCAGCGCCAACCATGCGGATGTAGCTGCGGCTATTCTGCAGCCATTTGTGTCTGCGGAAAATCACTGGATGATTAAGCACCATGCTATTTTTCAGGGCTATAATTTCTTTCACTTTCTGGGTGCCGACCGCAATATGCGCGATCAGTTTGCCGACAATGAAAACTTCAAACGCACCGCCAGATTTATTGCTAAATACGATGATCCTTCATTTGACCCTAGCATGCCGAAGATGGAGCTGTCGCTGTTTGAGCCCATGGTTCGGTCTGTCTTTAGTCAGCCCAAGACCTCAATCTACAAAGACTTGATGGCCAGTTAATAATCGAGGAGTTGCAGTGGCAGCAGGTAGAATTAAAGCAATATATATTGCCTCCAAAGCTGGAGGCGCGGTTAGCGGCCATCAAAAGGTTTCGCTGAAAGCGGGCAAGGGCATAGTGGGCGACCGCTACTACTCTGAAACTGGAGCTAACAGATCCCATTACAAAGGCCAGCCGGATTGGGAGATCACCCTGATCGAGTCAGAGGTGATAGAGGCATTTAATCAGGCTACCGGCAATAGTTTTCATGACAGTGACTTTCGCCGCAATCTGATCACCGAGGGAATTGGTCTCAATAATCTGGTGGGCAAAAACTTTACCATTGATGGTGTCCAGTGCTACGGAGTGCAGCTCTGTGAGCCCTGCGCAGGCCTGCAAAAGCGCCTGGCTGTGCGAATTCTGCCAGATCTGGTAGGCAAGGGTGGCCTCCGGGCACAGATTAGAAGCTCAGGGGTGATTGCACAAGGCGGCTGTATAGAAGAAGCCTAGTCAGGACTGGGCAATTTAAAAAACCGCTGGGCATTGGCACTGGTGGCGCTGGCTATCTGTTGCTGAGACTCCTCGCGTACCGCGGCGACACCTGCCAGCACATAGGGTAAAAATGCCGGTTCATTGCGTCGATCCTTGGGCTTGGGCTGTATGGTTCTGGGCAGCAAATAGGGTGCATCCGTCTCTATCATCAGCCGTTGCAGGGGAATATTTTTCGCCAGACTCTGTAATTCCAAGCCTCTGCGCTCGTCGCATATCCAGCCGGTTATGCCTATATGCAGATCCATATCCAAATAACCGAACAGGGTTTTTTTGTCGCCGGTAAAACAGTGAATCACCGCATCAGCAAACTCATCGCGATAGCTTTTGAGCATTTCCAGCTGACGCACGGCGGCATCGCGCTCGTGAAGAAATAGCGGCAACTGCAGCTCGGCTGCTAGTTCCAACTGAGCCTCAAAACAGGCTTCCTGAGCCCTGGTTGGGGACAGGTTGCGGTTAAAGTCCAGTCCGGTCTCACCGATTGCCACCATCTGAGGATGTTGCGCTAACTCACGCAGAGCATGCAGGCTCTGATTGTTGAAGGAGCTAGCATCATGGGGGTGTATGCCACAGGTAGCGAAAAGCATAGCGGGAAACTGATCACGGTACTCTTCGCAGATAGACAGTACGGCACGGCTCTCATCTACCGAGGTGCCGGTTAGTATCAGTTGTCGCACATCGGCTTCCCTGGCTCTGGTTAGCACATCGCCTATATGCCCTTTAAAACGCCTGCTGGAGAGGTTTACACCAATATCTATCATACTGACCTACCTGAGTAGAGATTGCCCTCAGGCAGGTTTATAGGCGCTATTGTTGGGGCCGGGTTAAGCATTACAGTAGCCTGTCTCGTTCATGCTGTTGCAGCATAGGTGATGTAATTCCCAGTTTGCGGGAATAAATAACCGAATACATCATCACATTGCGCACATAGCTGCGTGTTTCTTTAAATGGGATTAGCGCCATCCACACATCAAAGGGCAGCTCGCCATTGCTTTTACGCAACCACTGGTCGACACGGGTTGGCCCGGCATTATAGGCAGCGGTTGCCAGAATGCGATTATTGCCAAAGCGCTGTAGAAGATCGCTGTAGTACTGCGAGCCTATGGGTAAGTTAACGGAAACGCTATGCAGCTGCTTTTTGTTGCGATAGGGCAGGCGATGTTTGCGTGCCGTTGATTTAGCGGTTGCCGGCATTACCTGAACCAGGCCCATGGCGCCGGCGCTGGAGGTTGCGGTAGCATTAAATGCACTTTCCTGCCGAGCCAGCGCGAACAGCAAATAGTTTTGTATGCCAGCCTTTTTAGCCGCCTGGTTAATGGGTTGCACATAGGCCAGGGGGAATCTGATTTCAACATCATCCCAGTACTTGGCACTACCCATGGCGGCGATAGCTTTGTTGTGCCACTGCCACTGGCTGGCCAACACTGCGGCGGCAATCCACTCTTGGCGTTGGAAGTTTTTATTGGCTGCCGCCCACTCACGGTTGGCATCCAGGCTGTCACCGTGGAAGTGTAGTTCTCTGGCACGCTGCATCGCCGGGATACTGGCGATGGATCGCAACAGCTGGTCATCAACAATTGCTGGGTCATGGTTAATACTGTAGCTCTTATCCAGCCTTTCACTGGCCAGAAAGCCATAAAAATCACGCTCTTTGGCCAGGGCGCGGGTTAGCTGATTGAGGTCTGGACTCAGGGTAGTGGCAGGATTGCTTTCCATGCTGCGAATAGCCCAGTAACGCCAGACGGTCTTTTGTTGACTGGTTTTGGGCAGGCGCGCAATCCACTTAGATGCGGCAGGCCAGTCTAGTTCGGCCAGAGCCTGGCGAATGCGCCACTCGGTGAGTTCGCCATTAAGCGTTTGATTCAGCAGTGCCAGGTGGTCGCTAAAATAGCTGTCAGATGCGGCCCTATGCCCCCTCTGATAGAGGCCTTTGATAATTGCACTGACAATTTTAGCCTGGGCCTGATGGTTAAATTCATGACTTAGCTGGTAGCGAGACCAGTACTTTAAGCTTTGATTGGGATTCTTGCGGGCCAAACGCATCAGCCCATGTTCCAGCAGCTTGCGTTCTTCGGTACTATTGTTGGTGAAAGCGCTGTACTGATCGAGTCGCCAGGGGTTTCTGTCAGCATCATAGTAGAGCTGGTAACGCTTAAGATACTCTGGGGTTTTTAAAAATCGCTTAAGGTAGCGGGCCAGTTGGAAATTGCGATTGCTCAGAGCAGCATTAAAGCGCTGCCAGGCCAGGCTCTCGCTAATATGTTTATGTTTTATCAGGATGCCAAACAGCTTGTCACAGGTTTTGGGCTGGGACTTACCCACTGCCCAGAGTTTGAGTCCCTCACTGATCGCCAGAGGTTTATTGTCCAGCCGGTACTGGGCTAGATAGTAATTGCACTGCCGGCTGACGCTGGCGGTCTGTGGATCAAAGTATTCTGTATAGGCTTGCCAGTAGGCTCGGCGAGCTAGATAGTCAAGCCAGCGGGCCCGCAGATGCTGGGCCTTAACTGAGCCCTTGTAGCGGCGCAGATAATTACTCACCTCATGTCGACGTGCATAGCGTAGATCGGCAATCAGTTCTGCGTAGATAAGGTAGGGGTACAGCGGATAGTCCACAAGTTTACTGCGCTGACGGTGCAGTTTTTGCCAGTCTCTCTTGCGAATAAGTTTTAAGCTCTGGGCGTAGGCTGCGCGCTGATCAGCTAGTTGGTTATCAGTGGCAATGGGTGGAGCAGCATCGATAAGCTGGCTGTTGCTATTTAGGGCTGAGGAGGCAGACAGATTGGCAGAAAACCCGGTAAGGGCTGCGGCTACAACAACTAAAGCCCAGGCAGCTGATCCGTTATTGAATAAAGAGCGAGAAGACAAAAGCAGCTGAGATAAAAGGCTGTAAGCTGACTGTCTGCTGAACATACCATCCCTGCTTGCATATTAAAATTATCTGGATAACCTATGGTGCTTAAACAGAAAGTTACCAGTAAAGCAGCGATAATGCGAGTCTAAAAATAAAACACAAGCTGTGGCTATGGAGCCTGGGTAGCCATTTGGCGACAGAGACTAATCTTCAATTCGTACAGCCAGGACATCGCAGTTGGCGCCATGCAATACCGAGTTGCTGGTAGAGCCAAAAATAAGTGCCAGACCATGACGACCATGACTGCCAACCACAATCAGATCAACGTCCTGTTCGTTGGCCATCCTGTGCATTTCCTGAGCTGGATGACCGAGAACAATATGCTGATCATCAGCACTGATATCCAGTTGTCCACCTAAACTGGCTAGCCGTTCGGTCGCCTGTTGCTGGAGCTGGGACTGCACATCTGACAGATCTACAGGTATATCGCCCCCGTAAGTGAAGGCTAAAGGTTCTAGAATATGACAGAGAGAGATTTTTGTATCTGTATTTGCAAAAAGAAACTTGACCCGATCTATGACTTGCTGGGATTCTGTAGATAGGTCCAGACCGACTAAAATATGGTGGTAACCAGACATAGTGATTTCTCCTTACTCGGTTTCGATTCTGTGGTACAAAAAAGTCCTGTTAATAAGAGTAGTACGAAATGACCTGGTTGTTAATAGTTTTTGGTACAGCATTGGTGCTGTCG
Organism: Porticoccaceae bacterium; assembly: GCA_038135995.1. GTDB lineage: Bacteria > Pseudomonadota > Gammaproteobacteria > Pseudomonadales > Porticoccaceae > HTCC2207. Next base: position 21,337 of record JAYPYO010000022.1, on the reverse strand, counting down.
CCATTGATGTGGCTCAAGCAGTCACCACATCAGAAGCGCATTACTGAATTGCGCCGTCTGGCCAGTCTCGCCTCGCTGCAGGTCAGCCTGCATCGCAGGCCGGATGCCAGAGAAGATGAGCGTCGCCTCGAGGCAGTCTGTTACCGCTTGCCCTGGCAGGATACAGACTGTCGTCAGGACTGGGTGCTGCAACGTATTAGCAGCAGAGGCTGGCCTTCGGAGTATCAGGGCTGGTTCTGGATGGCACAGGATGCGGGCGAGCAATGGCATGATTTACTGGCGGCAACTGTAAGCAATCTCCCTGAGGGTGTAGGCGCTGTTGTCGCCAGCGCACAGGGAATAGGTGTAATCTGGGATGAGCGCGGAGACCAGTCTGAGCTAAATCAAATCTGTGATTTTTTACATAGACTCAGAGAAAAAGCTGAAGAAATTTGCCTCTGAAGCTTGACCAAAGGGCAGGCTAGCACGTATATATGCCAGCCTTGGCTCTAGTAATTGGGCCAAACTCACGTTTGCAGTGGTAAATTTTTAAATAATTTGCGGTTTTATTAAGGAACAACTCCTGTTATGGGCAAATCTCTCGTCATTGTGGAATCACCCGCCAAAGCTAAAACAATCAATCGCTATCTGGGCGATGAGTATGTGGTGAAATCCAGTGTTGGACATATTCGAGACCTGCCCACAGGTGCCAATCGGACAACCACAGATCCTAAAGAGCGTGCCCGTCTGGCAGCGCTAACCCGCAAGATGTCCCCTGAAGAAAAAATTATTCACAAAGAGAAAAAAGCCAAGGCTCAGCTAATTAATAGTATGGGTATAGACCCAGATAACGATTGGAAAGCCGAGTATGCTACTTTGCCCGGCAAAGAGAAGGTGGTTGCCGAGCTTAAGAAGCTGGCCAAAAATGCAGATACTGTCTATCTGGCGACGGATATGGATAGAGAGGGAGAGGCCATTGCCTGGCATCTGACTGAGGTGATTGGTGGAGATGACAGCCGCTACAAGCGTGTAGTCTTTAACGAGATTACCAAGAAAGCGATACGCACTGCATTTGAAGACCCGGGCACGCTAAACACCGATCGGGTAGATGCCCAGCAAGCGCGACGTTTTCTCGATCGTGTGGTGGGTTTTATGGTCTCACCACTGCTCTGGGAAAAGGTAGGTCGCGGCCTGTCTGCCGGACGAGTACAGTCGGTTGCGCTGCGCCTTATCGTTGAGCGGGAGCGTGAGATTCGTGCCTTTATTCCAGAGGAATACTGGACGGTTCAGGCCGATCTTGAAGATCGCAGAGACCCCGACAGCCGGGATAGCGATGAGGATATTAAAATTCGCTTTGATATTAAAAAATATCAGGGCCGTGCCTTCCGTCCGGTAAACAAAGATGAAACTGACACTGCATTGGCAGCTCTGCGCACAGCGGACTACGCTGTTAGCAAGCGTGAAGACAAGCCCACCAAATCAAAGCCGTCGGCGCCTTTTATAACTTCGACGCTGCAACAGGCAGCCAGTACCAGACTTGGCTTCGGTGTTAAGAAGACCATGATGATGGCTCAGCGACTCTACGAAGCTGGATACATTACCTACATGCGAACCGACTCCACCAACCTGAGTGCTGATGCTGTAGCCTCCTGTCGAGAGTATATTCAATTGCGGCATGGGGCCAGGTATCTGCCAGAGCAGCCCATTGTCTACAGCAGCAAGTCTGGGGCCCAGGATGCTCACGAGGCGGTTCGCCCCTCCAATATTGATATTACCCCTGGCAACCTAGGTGAAATGGAAGTAGACGCACGGCGTCTCTATCAGATGATCTGGCAGCAGTTTGTGGCCTGCCAGATGACGCCAGCAGAATTTACCGCCACTACTATTACTGTGGCCGCCGGTGACTATGAGTTGACCACCAAGGGTCGGGTAACGCGCTTTGATGGTTATCTGGCCGTAATGCCCGCTAGAGACGAGGATGACGAGCTCCCAGATCTGCAGCAGGGTGATGCCATGAATATGCTGACCCTGATTCCTCAGCAGCACTTTACCAAACCTACGGCTCGCTACTCGGAAGCCGCGCTGGTTAAAGAACTGGAGAAGCGAGGCATAGGCCGACCATCAACCTATGCATCTATTATTTCTACCATCCAGGACCGCGGCTATGTGCGCATTGAAAACAAGCGCCTGTTTGCCGAGAAGATAGGTGACATTGTTACTGACCGTCTGAGTGAGAGCTTTACCGATCTAATGGATTATGGTTTCACTGCGACCATGGAAGAGCAGCTGGATGAGATTGCCGAGGGCAAACTCAACTGGAAACAGGTGCTTAATCGCTTCTATCTGGACTTTAGTCAGAAGGTCAGTAGCGCCAAGAATCCTCAAGCCGGTATGCGTCCGAATAACCCGTCCGAGACTGATATCGAATGCTCAAAGTGCGGTCGCCCGATGATGATCAGAACAGCGGGCACAGGTGTATTCCTGGGCTGTTCAGGCTACGCATTGCCACCCAAAGAGCGCTGCAAGCACACAGTTAACCTGACTGCCGGCGATGAGGCAGTCAATATTGATGAGGATGACGAGGCGGAATCCAAACTGCTATTGCACAAGCATCGCTGCAAGCTGTGCAACACCTCCATGGATAGTTACCTGCTCGACGAGACCAGAAAACTGCATGTCTGCGGTAACAACCCAGACTGTATTGGTCATGAGGTAGAGTTTGGTCAGTACGTGATCAAAGGTTACGAGGGGCCGGTAATTGACTGTGATAAATGTGGCAGCGAGATGCAGCTTAAGACTGGCCGCTTTGGCAAATACTTTGGCTGTACCGGCGAGACTGAGCCCGGTGTTCCCTGTAAAAATACTCGTAAATTACTGCGCAATGGTGAGGCCGCGCCACCCAAGGTAGATCCTATTGCCATGCCAGAGCTGCGCTGTGCCAAGGTTGAAGACCATTATGTACTGCGCGATGGCGCCTCAGGCATATTTTTGGCAGCTAGCCAGTTCCCGCGACATCGTGAAACTCGGGCACCCACTGTAGAGGAGCTATTGCCCTACAAAGATCGCATCGACGAGAAGTATCAGTTTTTGCTTACTGCCCCCGTGCTGGATCCAGAGGGTAAACCCACGGTAATACGCTATAGTCGTAAAACCAAAGAGCAGTATGTGCGCTCTGAAGATGATGGCAAGCCCACTGGCTGGAGTGCTTTTTACAGCAATGGCAGCTGGAAGCCTGCTGAAAAAGGCAGTAGTTAAAGGGCGTGGCACTGTCGACCTATCTGTCTGCGGTCAATCAGAAATGTCTGTTTGCAGCTCAGCTGTTGGCTTCGGTTAATGAAAAAAACAGCCATCAGACTGTGGCCATAGTGCAGTCTGTTGCGCTGCAGCTATATCAGGCCTGGCACTGGCATCTCTGCGATATTGCAACTACCTACAAGGTCGCGGAGCCTGACAGCGTCACTGACGTAGAGAGCCTGATCCAGTTGCTTGAAGCCATAGGCAAGTGCCCCGTCGAGGCGATGGAGATGCGTACTCTGCTCGCCGACAAAGACTCCTGGGCGACGGAGTTGCTGGCTGCCCACAGCCAGCTGTATCAATTACCCCAGATACGCAAGGCGGAAATGGATGTAGACAGATTGCCAGTAATTGCTGTAGATGCTCTGGCTATAGATGGCCAGCAGCAGGTGGAGTGGCGACTAGATGCAGCTCAATACTGGCTGGACAGAATGCGCGAGCTTGTAGATCGGCACCGCGATATGATGGTGGAGTTTTAACTATTGGCAATAATAGCTGCTAAACTTAAATAGCAGAGGCTAATAATCACAGATATAAACACTGATACGAAGAGGTTAATAAATAAAACATGGCTCTAACAGAGTTTGAACTAATTATGCTTGAAGATGGAGAGGTTGCACTGCAGCGCTCCGGCTCTGATCAACCCCTGGTGCGTATCAGTTTTTCGAAAGAAGTTCTGGAGTATCTGGAGGGTAAGCATTTGGATGTTGCCAAGAGTATGATGGATGCAGGTATCCAGACGGTGTTTGATATCAATGAAGAGCGCGCCCCAGTCAATGCAGAGGGCGACGAGAAGCGCCACACGGTTCACTAGTTTGCCCGTGCCTGGCTTGGCACGGTGCTATAAATCCCTGACTTATGCAAAATACCGATTTTCTAGAGAAGCTTGCCCAGCAGCGGCAGGTAGCCAGCTATCGCCAGCATCTGATGATCTGCACTGCGGGTAAATGCGCACCGCCAGAGCAGGCGGGCGAAGCCTGGGATTATTTAAAGCGGCGTATCCGCGAGCTGGGTCTTATGGATGTTGAGGCTGGCGTCTACAGATCCAAGGTAGACTGCCTGCGAATCTGTCGCCAGGGCCCCATTATGCTCAGTTACCCAGATGGCACCTGGTACCACAGCTGCAGCCCAGAGGTAATTGAAAGAATACTGCAAGAGCATGTGCTTGGAGGCGAGCCGGTCGAGGATTATGCCTTTGCCAAGAGCAATATATAGCCAAGAGCATTTTTAAATCAGCAGCCACCAGCCTTATTGATCAGATAGCCACCCTTACAACACCCACAGCCAAACCTTCGATAGCAAAGTCCTGGGCCCGCAGGTCTACCACAATAGGAGAATATTGTTGATTCTCCGGCAATAGTTGAATCTCGTGTTTGCTGCGAGTTCTCTTCAGGCGCTTAACCGTGACTTCACCATCTACCCGGGCCACGACAATTTGCTGGTTTTCAGCTGTGGGTTGCTGGTGCACTGCAAGCAGGTCACCATCCATAATGCCCACATCAACCATGCTCTGGCCCTGGACACGCAGAAAATAGTCAGCGTGAGGGTGGAAGCTGCCGGCTGGCATCTCTTGATAGTCCTCAATATTCTGCTCAGCCAGTATGGGCTCACCGGCTGCCACGCGGCCAACAATCGGAATACCATTAAACTGCTCGACAACACGAATGCCTCTCGAGGCGCCGGGAATCATCTCGATCACTCCCTTGCGAGCCAGGGCGCGCAGATGGTCCTCCGCGGCATTGGCCGAGCGAAAGCCCAGTGTTTGAGCGATCTCTGCTCTGGTGGGCGGATAGCCTGTCTCATCCAGATTATCTTTTATCAAATCAAATATCTGCTGCTGTCGGGCGGTAAGACGTTCCATAAGCTTTTCCTCTGTTAATATGCCTGTAATTATATACAGTATTCATAAGATCGCAATAGGGTCTATATTGAAAGAAAACAGAGGTAAAAAATGCTTGAAGCAAAAGTACAAGAAGCTTGGCGCGTTCTGCGTATACAGTCTGAATTAGTCGATGGAACAGATAGACTCTTAAAGTTAGGTGCAGCGGTAACCGTATTTGGTGGTGCCAGATATGAGCCCGATTCACCAGCTTATAAACAGGCCCAGATTCTAGGTGATCTGTTGGGAAGGGAAGGGGTGCCGGTAATTACGGGCGGAGGGCCGGGCATTATGGAGGCTGCCAACCGGGGTTGTCATGGCACTGATGCACATTCTGTAGGGCTCAATATTGAGCTGCCCTTTGAGCAAACCAGTAACCCCTATCAGGATATATCGCTGGATTTTCGCTATTTTTTCGTGCGCAAGTACCTGTTTGTCAAACATGCAGTGGGCTTTGTGATCTTCCCCGGTGGCTACGGCACTCTGGATGAGTTATTTGAGGCCTTGACTCTGGTGCAGACTGGCAAGGTGCGGCCATTCCCTATTGTTCTGGTAGGTCGCGACTACTGGGCAGGGTTAGTGGATTGGATTGTGCAGCGCATGCTGGAGCAGGGCTGTATCTCAGAAGCTGAGTTGGATTTATTTAAACTAGTAGACAACAGTCAAGAGGCTGCGGAGCTGATACTGCAGCATATTCGCGAGGGCGACTGTTAACCTGTGTCGGGATCTCAAGCTAGTTTAGATCCCATATGGCGCCCAACACAGAATCCAGCCGTTAAAACTCATCCCAGCCAAATTGGGAATCTGGCTCCAAGCTCGCCAAAACATCAGCGCCTGGCGCCGGTACAATAATATCATCAGAGAAAAAGCGCTGCTCTTCGCTAAGGTCAAAAAGGCTGCGCCAGTCCTGAGGTGGATCTGCTAGAGCGACAGACATCTGTGCCCATTGCTCAAGATCTATCTCATCAATTTCTCCGTCTTCATATCTGATATCTATGGTTGCGCAGTACTGATCTTGACCAATAATCTCGAATAGCCGATTGATGGCGATATCCTGATACCACTGTCCCATGGTTGGAAGTTGAGTTGCCATTGCAGTTCTCCTGATGAAGCTTACATGGATAAAATTATCACTAATCAGAGATCCCCGCATAAAAAATAATTTCTTAATTAGCGCTTAAGTTGGCGCGCAAATGCGATGTAAATTTTTACATAGATTATCTAAGCCACTCAAAAATATAATGTTATTTTTTCTGGGCTGAAATTTGTTTCATGGTTAAAATAGCTCAGTGGAATAGCGCTACTGGGTTAAATAATAAATCCGTCTAAACAGGAAATTTATCAATGGCGTACGGACGTTTAATGCTCGATCTGGCTGGCACCGAACTGACAGCTGAGGAACGACAGCTACTACAGAGCCCCCAGGTGGGTGGCGTTATCCTGTTTGCCCGCAATATTCATAGTCGAGAGCAGGTGACCGAGCTCAATGCCCAGATCAGGGAGGCCTCGGATAATCTGCTAATCGCAGTGGACCAGGAGGGTGGTCGGGTTCAGCGCCTGCGCGATGGCTTTACCTGCTTTCCACCTATGCAGGTGCTAGGTGATGCTGTGGCTCAGAACCGGGAGGCAGGCTTGCAGCTAGTGCGCGATACAGGCTGGCTAATGGCCTCTGAAGTGCTGGCCTGTGGCTTTGATATTAGCTTTGCCCCGGTATTGGATGTGGACAGAGATACCAGCAGTATTATCGGCGACCGGGCTTTTTCCGATCAGCCTGAAATGGTGATTGCCTTGGCACAGGCTTTTATCGAGGGTATGCATGAAGCTGGTATGGCTGCCACAGGCAAGCATTTTCCCGGCCATGGCGGTATTGTCGCCGACAGCCATCTCGAGGCCCCGGTGGATCCCAGAAGTTGGCAGCAGGTTGTGGATCATGACCTCAAGCCCTTTGCGGCACTGTCCAAACTGCTGAAAGGAGTGATGCCAGCCCATATTACTTTTCCAGCGATAGATGCGCATTCGGTTGGCTTCTCGGCCTTCTGGTTGCAGCAGGTACTCAGACAGCAGCTGGGCTTTGATGGAGTGATCTTTAGCGATGATCTAAGCATGAAGGGCGCAGATGTGGCTGGTGGCTATACTGATAAAGCACAGCTGGCATTGGACGCTGGTTGCGATATGATTCTAGTGTGCAACTGTCCCGAGGGCGCCATCGAGGTGCTGGACATGATGGAGCGCCAGTCTGTGGCAGGTTCTGATAGGATTGCCTCCATGCGTGGATCAAAATCAGTGGACTGGGACAGCCTCTGTGCTGATCCCAGACGACAACAAATTATTCAGTTACTAGAAGAAATAAGTGGGAGCAAGTGATCATTATGAACGCGATCGAAAATTGGTTTATTAGCCTGGCAGGTTATGACAATCTATGGATAGCCCATCTGTTTGCTGTTGTTCTCGCTGCTCTTACCGCGGGCTATATTCTCAATAAAATTATCGATCGTCTGGAGCTGCATGCCGAGAAGTCAAAGACGGTGTGGGACGATGCCTTTATCGAGGCCTGTCGCAAGCCGGCGATCTGGCTGGTATGGATTCTCGGCGTCAACTTTGCCGCCAGTATAGCGGCGCAGAAAATGGGCTCGCCCCTGCAAAGCCTGATCGACCCGGTCAATCGCCTGGCAGTGATATTTCTGGGAGCCCTGTTTATAAATAACTTTATCAAGCGCGCCGAGCGCAATCTAATGCATCCAGACTACATAGCCAAACCCATGGACGCGACCACAGTTATTGCCATAGGCAAGCTGCTGCGCGCCTCGGTAATTATTACCGCTATACTGGTGGCCTTGCAGCTGTTCGGCTACAGCATTTCGGGGTTGTTGGCCTTTGGTGGCATAGGTGGTATTGCGGTGGGCTTTGCCGCCAAAGATCTGCTCGCCAACTTTTTTGGTGGCTTGATGATTTATCTGGACCGGCCATTTTCTGTGGGGGACTGGGTGCGCTCGCCGGACAAAGAAATTGAGGGAACTGTAGAGGATATAGGCTGGCGCTTGACCAGAATCAGAACCTTCGATAAGCGCCCCCTGTATATTCCCAACTCATCCTTTGCCAGTATCTCGGTGGAAAACCCGTCGCGCATGAGTAACCGCAGGATCTATGAGACTGTAGGTATCCGCTATGCTGATATCAATGCCATGGGCTCCATAGTAGATCAGGTGACTGCTATGTTGATAAAGCATCCAGAGATTGATACGCAGCAGACCATGATTGTCAATTTTAATCGCTTTTCAGCGAGCTCTCTGGATTTCTTTGTCTATACATTTACCAAGACCACTGACTGGATTGAGTTCCATAAGATCAAGCAGGATATATTGCTGCAGGTGGCGGCAATTATCGAAGCCAACCAAGCTGAGATTGCCTTCCCAACATCCACACTACACATTGAAACCGAGGCTGACTTACCGTCTGCAAGCTAGTTTTTAGAGGCAAAGCAAGGTGCCACAGGATAAATTCGGTCAACGAGCTGGAATTTTGACCTGCCAGCATCTACATTTCTTCAGTAAGTGGTAATTGTAAGCAGGTATTGATAGAAACTTCAGAGGCTCTCTTTTAGTAACATGGAAGTTAGAAGGGGCAAATACAGATAGCTGGTGGTTAATGGATTTAGGCTGTCTGGTGATAGGGATATCGGATCATGGGCTTTTTATGTTGGACTGGGCGTCGCTGCCCGGGAATCGCAGTTGTCAATTTCTTGCGGGGGGCTGGCCAATGCTAGCTGCAGCTCGTCGCTCTGTTTCCTGTTTTATTAGCTTCACCTTGCTCTGCATAGGCTGGGGTCTCTTGGGCCTGGCGGTCTCTGACTATGTGGCTGGGCAATTTTTTGATGCAGTTAATGGCTCTACTCAGATGCAGATCTGGTTTGGCCTGCTGGGTATGACTATCACCGGTGGCCTGACTTTTTTTGGACAGAATCAGCTTGTTCAAGAGATACTGCCATCCCTGGCTGCCCGATTCCCAGGTTACAGGCTTGCCCATAGCTGTTGCTCTGCACTGGGCAGATTTATAAAGCGCCTTTACTCTCTGCTCTATCAAACCGCCGATGTGATTTTTTGCATGGGTATTCCCATACTGCTGCTGACTGCCATGGTGGGCTGGTGGCTTATCGAAGAGCTTAATGGCTCTATGCTGCTTTTTTATATGGGCCTTATTATGGTGATTGCGGTTGCTGGAATTTACAATAATCCAGTACGCATGCTGGCGTTAGGCTATTTTAATGGCTATTGGATTATTGATGATAACTGGCTGGCCTACCCCTTTGAAGCGCCACTTCTGGTGGATGAAACCATAGAGCTGATGCTGGGTCAGATGGGCGATGCTCTGTGGCCGATTATGTTAATCGTAGGGGTGCTGTTTTATTTCTGTTACTGGCTTATGACCTCCAGGCGCTTTCTAATTGAGAACGGTGGGCAGGGCTATCTAGAAAATTTCGACAGATTATTTAAACAGTCTCTGGTAACCAAACTGTTAGTAACCGCTATTTTGCTGCTGGGGGCATTGGCGGCCGCCCTGTTTGTAAATGCAATGGTAGATCTAATCAATATACACTGTTTTTTTGCCACCCTGGCTATCTTCTGGATGGATGCACTGTGGCGAGCAGAGTTTGATCAAGAGCCAGCACTCTGTGGTGACTGCCGATATTTGCTGTCCGGAAAATGGCGACCCTAGAATCGGCATTGCTGCGTATAATTGTCGTCTAAACAATAATTAAGGAAAGGGTTATGCGTCTGCTTGCCGTTGCTGTTCTGTCTCTGAGCCTCTGGGGCTGTCTGGGGTCGCCAGAGGGCGTAGAGCCCGTGGACAACTTCAGGCTGGAGTCCTATCTGGGGCGCTGGTATGAAATTGCCCGTCTGGACCATTCCTTCGAGCGTGGTTTGCATGAGGTGACGGCCGACTATTCTCTTCGTGACGACGGAGGCATACGAGTGATCAACAGTGGTCGGTCGGCAGAAACAGGAGAGCTGAGCGAGGCTGAGGGCCGAGCCTATTTTGTGGGTAGCGAGGATACTGGCCATTTGAAGGTATCCTTCTTTGGGCCATTTTTTGGCTCCTATATTGTCTTTGATCTGGATAAAGATAACTATCAGTATGCCTTTGTGGCTGGTAATAGTAGAGACTATCTGTGGTTGCTGGCACGAACCCCGCAGGTTTCAGATCTGGTTATGGAGCAGTTTTTAGCTCGGGCCACGACACTGGGTTTTGATACCCAGGATTTAATCTATGTGCGGCAGGAGTCAACTGCACCTGAGGGTTAGGATATTCAATAGAGTTGATAAATCTATTCTGATACTGGATCAGAGGTCTGGTTATCGCTGTCGATAGGAGGGGGGTTTAGCAATACTGGTTGATAGCTTTTAATGCTGACCATAATGCCCATCCTCGGGTGATCTATATAGTAGACCTGGTTCTCATCAAGGCGCATGGATTTTTTTAATGTCCACAGCTCGGTCACTGGATACTGTTTGGGCTTTGCTGGTTTCTGGCCTGTAAGATCAAGCAGTTTTGGACTTGCAAGGCTTTCCAAGTTCTCCAAGCTCTCCAAGTTCTCCAAGCTCTCAAGGTTTTCCAGACTCTCAATACTTTTTGTAGCTGCTGAGCTATGCATCCCTAGGCCCTGAATAGTTTCAATATTCATAGGCTGCAGATCGACTAGATGGGAATAAAAGTCACTGCTCTGGTGGCTGGCAGCTGATTCGGGCTTGGGTGGTTTGGGCAACTCTGGAAGCTCAACCAGCTGGGTGCTGTCATTGCTAAACTGCGCCAGCCATAGATCAGTTTCGAAATGCAAAAAGCGCGACTTATAAAAGCGCAGAGAGCCCTCAATCTGATGACGGTCTTCAAGGCGTTGCCCGGCTTTAATCAGCAGCCATGGGTCACTTGCTTCCCCTTCGCTGGCAAAGCGCCAGGCACTGTGAAACACCACATTGTAGCCGCGGCGGTCCAGCGTCAGTGCGCTTTCATTGAGGTCGCGGAATTGACTGTCCAGCATTAACAGAGTCTGTTCATATCTTGGCTGGTAGGCACTTGCCTGGGCGAGTTGCTGTTCTAGCGCCTGAGCTTCGGCGAAACGCTGAGCTGCAAGGGCTCTGGCATCGGCGGGAATATCTAGGTAAGTACTCTGTTGCTCAGTAGCCTGATCCTGAAACTTGGAGATAGCTGGATCCTCAACCTGGGCTCGAGGAATAAGACTTGGTTGAGGATCAACCTCTACATCATGGGGTCTATCTAAACTTAATAGTGCACCTGCGGCGATGGGAGGGGTGGTGCCATGCTCTGTCAGCTGGGGGTCTATAAGTTCCTGCCAGCTGGTGGGAAAAGCCAGCTGGTAATCCGCAGGCGGAGCTTCATTGCCGGCATCTCCCTGTTGGGTAAATAAAATGACTTCCACCTGATACCAGTTTTCCGGGGGGCTAATCTGTTGCTGACTATCCTCAGAGTTTTCTTCAGCCACTGTTACAGCTGAAAAGCTAAGAGCAATACAGAGGCAGAGGAAAACTAATCCACTGTTTTTTGATGCTGGCAAAGCCTCTGTTTGGATGCTGCTCTGGGTCATTGTCATTCCCTGTTATCTACTTATGCCGCGGTCGCCGAAAGCAGTTGTTGCAGAATTTCATTAACCTGAACAAAGCGCTCTTCCGGACTATCCATGGGCATAGTGAAACTCAGTTGGTCATTGTTTTGCAAGCGGAAAATACTGGGCTGGCTCTGCACCATAGTAACAATAGTCATGGGCTCTACCGCAGTGTTTTCGGTAAATTGAACACGCCCGCCATTGGGGCCAGCCTCAATCTTTTTAAGCCCCAGTTTCTCGCCCAGCTGGCGTAGCTCGGCAAGTTGAAACAGGGCCTTTAGCTGATCTGGCAATAGACCAAAACGGTCAATCATCTCCACCTGTAGCTCATGCAGCTGCTCTTTGGTCTGGCAGTTAGACAGCCTCTTGTAGAGGGTCAGGCGCATATTGACATCGGGCAGATAGTCATCGGGAATCAGCGCAGGAATATGCATATTGACCTCAACGCCCTGGTGCAGAGCAGCATCCAGATCTGGCTTGGCACCATTGCGGATCGCATTGACCGCCCGATCAAGCATTTCCAGATAGAGAGTAAAGCCTATAGCCTGAATGTGGCCGCTCTGTTCCTCGCCGAGCAGTTCTCCGGCACCGCGAATCTCCAAGTCATTGGTGGCCAGGGTGAACCCTGAGCCCAGATGGTCGGCGGCAGAAATAGCCTCCAGCCGCTTAGTGGCATCCGGGGTCAGTTTTTTGTCCTGAGGAGTCATTAGGTAGGCGTAGGCCTGGTGATGGGATCGACCCACGCGTCCGCGCAGCTGATGCAACTGGGCCAGGCCAAATTTATCTGCGCGCTCAATCAATATGGTATTGGCGCTGGGCACATCGATCCCAGTTTCAATAATGGTGGTGCATACCAGCACATTAAAGCGCTGGTGATAGAAATCTGACATCACCTGTTCCAGCTGACGCTCGCGCATCTGGCCATGGGCTATTTGGATGCGAGCCTCAGGTACCAGCTCAGCCAGCTCGTCGGCGACCCGCTGAATGCTTTTGACATCATTATGGAGGAAGTACACCTGACCACCGCGCAGTATTTCGCGCAGTATGGCTTCTCGAGTAACTCTTGATTCCTGTTTGCGGACAAAGGTTTTAACCGATAGGCGCTTGGCCGGTGGTGTGGCGATAACGGATAGGTCGCGAATGCTGTGCATCGACATATTCAATGTGCGCGGAATAGGGGTAGCTGTCATGGTGAGTATGTCCACCGAGCTGCGCAGAGATTTAATTTTCTCTTTCTGACGCACACCAAAGCGATGCTCTTCATCAATAATCATTAGGCCCAGCCGGCTAAAGTCTATGGCCGCATGCAGCAATTTGTGGGTGCTGATTAGGATATCAACCTTGCCAGCCTCGGTCGCGGCTATCACCTCATCTTGCTCTTTACTGGTTTTAAAGCGTGAAAGTTCCTCTATGCGCACCGGCCAGCTGGCAAAGCGATCCTGAAAGTTTTGCAGATGCTGATGAGCCAGTAATGTGGTGGGCACCAGAATAACCACCTGTTTGCCGCTGGAGGCCACGGTAAAGGCAGCGCGCATGGCCACCTCGGTTTTACCAAAGCCCACATCACCGCATACCAGGCGATCCATTGGCTGGGGGCTCAGCAGGTCGCGGCGCACCGCGTCTATGGCCTCCTGCTGATCGGCGGTTTCTTCAAAGGAGAAGTCACTGCTAAATTTGCGGTAGTCCTCGTCATTTGCGCTGCAGGCAAAGCCACTGCGCGCGGCGCGACGGGAATAGATGTCTAGTAATTCGACTGCCGTATCGCGCACCTGTTTGGCCGCTTTCTCTTTGGCCTTATCCCATTTATCTGTGCCCAGGCGGTTTAGTGGCGCGGCTACTTGCTCGCCGCCGCCAAAGCGGCTGATCAGATGGAGAGAGGAGACCGGCACATAGAGCTTGGCATCGTCTGCATAGGTAAGCATTAAAAATTCTTGCACTGCGCGATCCACTTCCAGAGTAACCAATCCTTGATAGCGCCCCACACCGTGCTCGATATGCACTACCGGAGAGCCCACTTTGAGCTCTGCCAGGTTTTTAAATACGTAGTCTGGTGACTCTGAGGCCCTTGATCGCCGCCGCCGCTGCATTACCTGCTGACCAAATAATTCACCCTCGGTAATTAGACAGAGTCTGTGCTCGGGGCAGTAGACGCCCTGATCTATAGGGTAGGTGGTAATGCCATGGCTGGCCGAGCCATCGACAAACTGCTGCCAGTGATCAATCGGCTGGGGACTCAGATCAATAGTTTTTAGCAGATCCGCGAGTACCTCCCTGCGGCCAGCTGACTCTGCACAGAACAGAACTCTGGTATCTGCTGGGCACTGGTCTAAAAAAGCTTGCAGATTGGCTAGCGGATTAATCAGCTTGGCATTAACCGCTACATCTGGCACTGCATGAAGCTGTAAATTGCTCTGACCCGCTCGCTCATCCACTAGCTCATGGGTGACTATGGTTCGCGGTAGCTGTTTGAGGGACTGAAACAGGCTGTCTACGGCAATAAAGATTTCCCTCGGTGGCAGAATGGGCCGATCCGGGTCCACTCCATATTCCTCATAACGACTCTTGATATCCTGCCAGAAATATTCCGCAGCCTCTTCAATACCAGCCTGGGTAAACAGTTGCACCTGATCTGGCAAGTAGTCGAACAATGTGGAGGTGCTGGGGAAAAATAGCGGTAGATAGTACTCAATGCCCTGGGGCGCAATACCCTCTTTGATATCGTTGTAGATGGAACAGTTGCTAGGGTCATGATCAAAATGATCATGCCAGTTATTGAGAAACAGATTGATGGCCTCCGCATCCAGAGGGAATTCCCGAGCGGGCAGCAGCATTAGCTGATCAACGGTCTCCTTGGTGCGCTGGCTCTCGGGGTCAAATAGGCGCAGTGATTCAATCTCGTCATCCAGTAAATCTATACGGAATGGTGTTTTCTCACCCATGGGGAAGATATCGATAATAGAGCCGCGAAAGGCAAATTCACCATGCTCAAACACTGTATCTACCCGCTTGTAGCCCGCACGCCCAAGCTGATCTTGAAGATGGGCCCGATCTAAATCCTCGCCTAGTTTGTAGCTAAAGGTGCGTGAGGCAACAAAGTCTGTGGGTGCTATACGATGCATCAATGTGGATAGGGGTACCACAATAATGCCGCGCTGGGTTGTTGGCAGGTTGGCTAGAGTTTGCAGGCGTGCGGACACAATATCCTGGTGTGGAGAAAAAATATCATAGGGCAACGTCTCCCAGTCCGGGAAGCTGAAAATTGGCAACTGTTGCTGAGCAGTAAAGAACTGCAGTGCACGAGTCTGCTCTGCTGCCTGTCTGGCGGTCTCGGTGACAAGTAGGGTCAAGCCATCAAAATTTAAAGCTGACTCCGCCACCGCCAGGGCTCGACCTGCGGCACGCAGCTCTCCCCACTGCTGTTTATCACCGGGCTTAGAGGCGGGGCGTTGCTGAATCATACTCATAAATATTAGCTTATCTGTCAGTGGGCGTCGCAAATAGCCATGCGATTAAAGGAATGTACCGACTATTCTACTTATCTCGTGGTATTGATTGTAGATATATTGTCTATCATAGTGATTAAATAAATGTTCATTGTCTGGACCCATGGGCTGCCGGATAATGACAATCCTCTTCAACGCGCAAAAGGAACCAAGGCATGACCGAGCAAAAAAGACCATTACCAGATGATTTCTTTAAAGATTGGAAGCAGCGGGAAGCGCTGGCAGAAAGCATGATTCCGGTGATTGGCAAGCTCTATCGAGAGCGCAATGTCAGTACCTATATGTATGGTAACAATATGGTTAACAAGTCGGTAATCGACTTGATGAAATCTCATCGCTTTGTGCGTCAGGTTGAGATGAACGAACTCAGTGAGTTTGATACTGCTCCCATGCTGGATGCCATAGCAAGGCTGCAGCTCGGTCCAGCTCATTTAGACCTCGGAAAAATGGTGGTCAAATATCAAAAGGGTGGCAATGGTCGCTCTATAGATGATTTTGTGCGCGATGAGCTGGCAGGCATAGTAGGCTCAGATATTAAGCCACTGCCCGAACCCCAGGATGTAGTGCTCTATGGTTTTGGCCGAATAGGTCGTCTGGTAGCAAGAATTTTGATCGACAAGGCGGGCGGCGGCGATGTGTTGCGCTTGCGCGCAATTGTGATTCGCAAGAGCAAGCTGGATAACGATCTTGAAAAGCGGGCGGCCCTGTTGCGCAGAGACTCCGTCCATGGGTCGTTTAAAGGCACTATTCGCGTGCTCACTGAGAGCAATACGCTGGTGGTTAACGGCAACCCCATCAAGGTGATCTATGCCAACAGTCCTGAGGAGATCGACTACACAGAGTACGGCATCAACAATGCTCTGATTGTCGACAACACAGGGGTGTGGAAGGACAATGCAGGATTAGGTGGGCATCTGCGCCCCGGTGCATCCAAAGTGCTGCTGACAGCACCAGCGGGAGATGATATTCCTAATATTGTCTATGGCATCAACCACCATGAAATCACCCCAGAGCGCAGTATTATTTCTGCGGCCTCATGCACCACTAACGCCATTGTGCCGGTCTTAAAATGTCTGCTTGATGAGTATGGAATCAATAACGGCCATGTAGAGACTGTGCACGCCTATACCAATGACCAAAACCTGATTGATAACCATCACAAAGGCGATCGTCGCGGTCGCAGTGCAGCCCTGAATATGGTTCTCACCTCTACAGGCGCGGCCAAGGCAGTTGCCAAGGCCATTCCTGAGCTCAAAGGCAAGTTGACTGGCAATGCAATCAGAGTGCCCACACCCAATGTGTCTATGGCTATTCTTAATTTGCAGCTCGGCAGAGAGACCAGTGTTGAAGAGCTCAATGAGTTTTTGCGGCAAAAAGCTCTGCACTCTAGCTTACAGCAGCAAATTGGTTATACAGTGTCTACCGAAGCGGTATCTACCGACTTTGTGGGCTCACGTCAGGCCTGCGTGCTGGACTCTCAGGCGACTATTGTCGATGGCAATAGTTGTGTGCTGTACTGCTGGTATGACAATGAATTTGGCTACAGCTGCCAGGTGGTACGCTGCCTCGAAAAGTTTGCGGGCGTGGTTTGGCCCAGCTACCCCTTAGAAGGTTAATAGACAGCCAATAAAAGGATAATTCCATGCTGGTAGAGCAGATCTGGACAGATAACCCATTGCGCAATTTTCACTATCTGGTGGCCTGTCCAGAGACCCTCGAGGCTCTGGCGATAGATCCCTTTGATCACCAGCTGGTGCTGCAGCGCGCTGAGGCTCTGGGCTGGAAGATTACCCAGATTCTCAATACCCATGAACATTTTGACCATATTGACGGCAATCAGGCCATGGTTGCCGCCACTGGGGCAGTGGTGCTGGCCCATGCCAATGCGCGGGATAAAATTGCTGGTATGGATACTGGCCTCCAGGCCGGGTCAGTGGTCAGGGTTGGCAGCTCAGTAGAGTTGGAGGTGATGGATACGCCAGGTCATACCATGAGCCATATCTGTCTGCTCTCTAAAACCGAGATTCCCGCGCTATTTAGTGGCGATACTATCTTTAATGCGGGGGTGGGGCACTGTCATTACGGGGGTGACCCTGATGTGCTAGCGGACACAGTATTTTCCCAGGTAGATGTGCTGCCCGATAACACAATGTTGTATCCGGGCCATGATTATATTGTCAATAATCTGCGTTTTACCCTGGATCGCGAGCCCAATAATTCTGCGGCGGCGGAGTTGCTGCAAAAGGTGGAGTCTCAGGATCCCAATCAGGCGCTGATTACCAATTTGGGTCAGGAGAGACAGATCAATACCTTTTTTCGCACCCAGAGCCCGGAGATTATTCAAAACTTTGCTCAATTAGACGCAGACGCCAGTCCTACCCAGGTGTTTTTGGCTCTGCGGGAGTGTCGCAATAGCTGGTAATTAAAGCCCTCGGGGCAGGTTTGCCCTGTCATTTTCAAGCAAATCTAAAAAAACCCTTTAGATTAGCCCTAAAAGTGCTACAGCGCTGGCATAGCAGCGCCCAGACCTTTATAATCCCGCGCAATCTAATTCGGCCAATTTTGACCATTCTCTAGCGGTCACCGATTGGGCGAAACTACAGCGTAATTTGCACAGTTCTCGAGCTTTAAAATGCAGCTCGACAGGCGGCTTTTTGACTGGCCGCATGAGTTTGGTGTTGCAGCCAGAATTTAAATTAGACTAGTGGTATTTCCTTATGATCAAAGTTCGTCGAGGATTAGATCTGCCTATTGCCGGTGCGCCGGAGCAGGTTATCCAAGATGGTCCCGTGATAAGTCAGGTTGCGATAATCGGTTCAGATTATCCGGGCATGAAGCCCACCATGGCGGTGCGCGAAGGTGATAGCGTCACCCGGGGTCAGATACTGTTTTCCGACAAGAAAAATTCAGGTGTGGTATTTACTGCACCAGCGGCTGGCAAGGTAGTAGCAGTCAACCGTGGTGAGCGTCGGGTATTTCAATCGCTGGTGATCGATGTAGAGGGTGACAAGGCGGAGAAATTTGCGTCTTACTCTGCTGCCCAATTAGCCAGCCTTGACCGCGCTGAGGTGGTAGACAATCTGGTCAACTCTGGCCAGTGGGTTGCACTGCGCACCAGACCCTATTCCAAAGTCCCGGCAATTGATTCAGCGCCATCGTCGATTTTTGTCACAGCTATGGATACCAATCCACTGGCAGCGGATCCCGCGGTGATTATTGCCCGTCGCAGCGAAGACTTTGTCAATGGCTTAACGCTACTGACTCGCTTGACAGAAGGGCCGGTTAATCTGTGTGTCGCTCCAGACTCAGTGGTGCCTGGCGATGAGGTAGAGGCTGTGCGGGCGATTAGCTTTAGTGGCCCACACCCAGCTGGCCTGGCCGGCACCCATATTCATTACCTGGATCCAGTCAATGCCGATAAGACAGTTTGGACTATTGGCTACCAGGATGTGATTGCCATGGGTTCCTTGTTTACCACAGGTAAACTGGACAACTCTAGAGTTGTTGCTCTGGCCGGTCCCCAGGTGGCTAACCCCCGTCTGCTAACTACACAGCTTGGTGCTAACCTTAACCAGCTGGTTATTGGTGAGTTGGCCAATGATGAGAACCGCGTAATCTCTGGCTCAGTGCTCTCTGGCCGCAAGGCGGCTGGCGAATTTGCCTTTCTTGGCCGCTATCACAGCCAGGTCTCGGTTATCCGCGAAGGCCGTGAGCGCGAGTTTCTGCACTATCTGCGCGCCGGCGTAAACAAGCACTCGGCACTGCCTATCTTTGCTTCTTCACTGACTAAAAAACTGTTCAATATGACCTCCAGCACCAATGGTAGTGAACGCGCCATGGTTCCTGTGGGCGGCTACGAGGATGTCACAGCTCTGGATATCCTGCCGGTACAGTTGCTGCGGTCACTGATTGTGGGTGACACAGAGATGGCGCAAAAGCTGGGCTGTCTTGAGCTGGATGAAGAAGATGTTGGCCTCTACACCTATGTCTGTGTAGGCAAGCACGAGTATGGCGGCATTTTGCGTGACAACCTAACTAGAATTGAAAAGGAGGGTTAAGCCCATGATGCGTAATCTTCTCGATAAATTGGAGCCAAACTTTCACAAGGGTGGCAAGTGGGAAAAGTGGTACGCGCTGTTTGAAGCCGTAGACACTGGTCTTTTCAAGCCCTCAGATGTCACCAAAAACAGTTCTCATGTGCGCGATGGTATTGACCTTAAGCGGGTTATGATCACTGTGTGGCTGGCGACTTTCCCCACCATGTTTTTTGGTATGTGGAATATTGGTTTTCAGGCCAATACCATTATGACGGATATGGGCATGGTCTCTCAGGAGGGACTGCGCGGCGTCTTTATCGGTCTGCTGGCTGGCTACGATGCCAGCAGTGTCTGGGACAATATGGTCCATGGCGCTGCCTACTTTCTGCCCATCTATATGACCACCTTTATTGTCGGTGGCTTCTGGGAAGTATTGTTTGCCTCGGTGCGCGGCCACGAAGTTAACGAAGGCTTTTTTGTTACCTCGATTCTGTTTGCACTCTGCTGTCCTCCAGATCTGCCACTGTGGATGGTGGCTGTGGGTATCAGCTTCGGTATTGTGATTGGTAAAGAAGTGTTTGGCGGTACTGGCAAGAACTTCCTTAACCCGGCCCTGACTGGCCGTGCCTTCCTGTACTTTGCCTACCCGGCCTATATGTCTGGCGATGCAGTCTGGTCTGCAGTAGATGGTTACACTGGTGCCACTATGCTGTCGGTAGCTGCTGCAGATGGTATGGTTGCCCTACAGCAGACTGTGACCTGGATGCAGGCATTTGTGGGTACCATTCAAGGCTCCATTGGTGAGACCTCTACCCTGGCTATTCTGATGGGGGCTGTGTTACTGCTGGTAATGCGCATTGCCTCCTGGCGAATTATTGCCGGTGTGCTGATTGGCTCTGCGGCTCTGTCCATGCTGTTTAATGCCATTGACTCCACTAACCCCATGTTTGCCATGCCATTCTACTGGCACTGGGTGATTGGTGGCTTTGCCTTTGGTGCCATCTTTATGGCTACTGACCCTGTGTCTGCGGCTATGACCAATACCGGCAAACTTTGGTATGGCATTTTGATCGGCGTTATGGTGATTCTGATTCGTGTGGTTAACCCCGCATTCCCAGAGGGCATGATGCTGGCGATTTTATTTGCCAATCTATTTGCACCTCTGTTCGACCACTGGGTTGTGCAGGGTAATATTAAGAGGAGACTGGCTCGTGGGTAATGACAGTATTTCTAAAACATTTGGTGTAGCACTGGCCCTCTGTGTGGTTTGCGCCGTGGTGGTGTCTAGCGCCGCGGTAATTTTGCGACCCACTCAGGAAGTAAATAAGCTGCTGGATCTCAAGGCCAATATTCTCGCCTCAGCTGGACTGCTGCAGGAGGGAGTTTCTATTGAGACTCAGTTCGAGCAGATCAGCACTCGCGTAGTGGACCTTGAGACCGGTCGCTTTACCGATGCGGTTGATGCAGCGACCTATGATCAGCGCAAGGCCTCCAAGGACCCAGCTCTATCTGTAGCGCTGGACCCCAAGCAGGATCCAGCCAAGATTAAACGCCGCGCCAACTATGCCACGGTCTATATGGTTGAGGGTGAGCAGGGTATTGAGAAAATCATTTTGCCCATCAAAGGCTATGGCCTCTGGTCAACCCTCTATGGGTTCTTGGCACTGGAAGCTGATCTGGAGACCGTTGCTGGAATTGGTTTCTACGAGCACACCGAAACCCCAGGCCTGGGTGGCGAAGTCGATAATCCCAAGTGGAAAGCCAGCTGGGTGGGCAAGCAGGCCTTTAATCAGGGTGAGCTGACCATTACTGTACTAAAAGGCAAGGCGGATTTGACCCGCGCAGGCTCCGAGTCGCAGATCGATGGCTTGGCCGGCGCCACCTTGACAACCAGAGGCGTGGATAACCTGGTGCGCTATTGGCTGGGTGATCAGGGCTTCAAACCGCTGATCAATCACTTGAAAACAGGGGAGGCCTAAGCCATGTCCAAAGTAAAAGACACTTTATTGGAGCCTATTGTTGCCAATAA
>JAYPYO010000021.1:0-32775 GCA_038135995.1 Porticoccaceae bacterium | reverse complement strand
GTATTCACCGACGATATGATCGATGCCTACATCGAGCTGAAGATGGAAGAAGTCTACCGTGTTGAGCACACCACTCACCCGGTTGAGTTTGATATGTACTACAGCTGCTAAGTTTTTAGCACAGGCTGTTCTACAGCAAAATCGGACAGGCCCGTCATTCTTGGAATGGCGGGCTTTTTCTTTGCCAGCGGGTTTTCTAATATGGGTCTAATCTTTAAGTAGGCCTATGTGCAGGCTATTAGCTGCTAGGAGATCCCTATGAGAGTCTTGTGTTTTATTGCTGCTATAAGCAGCCTACCCGTCCTGGCAGAGGTGTACAAAGTGGTCGATGCCCAGGGCAATATCACCTATACAGATCAGCCCCAACCTGAGTCTCAGCTGGCTCCATTGGCTTTGCCGCCGGTTAATAAAATACCTGCGGCTGATCCTGGGCCCGCCAATAGGGGCGATCAGCCAGAGGCTACACAGTTCCCGCAGTCAGCACCTTTTACTGGTTATGCCCAGGCCTATATTCTGTCTCCGCAGCATGACCAGATCATTCCTAACCAGCAGCGCAATATTATTATTCAGCTCAGGATGCAGCCCCAGCTTCAGCCTGGTCATAGGGTGCTGTTTGTGCGCAATGGTCAGCCCTGTGGGCCCCCTGTGAGCGCAACCGCCTATCAGCTGGATGATCTGGAGCGTGGCACCCATCAAATTAGTGCCCAGATACTGAGCGCGCAGGGCAGGGTTTTACTGTCTTTGGAGCCTGTCAGTATCCATGTGCAGCGACACTTTAAGCGGCAACCAAATCGCTAGTCTGAGCAGGATTCCAGGCGAAAGTTAGGGCCCAGGTCTAAGCCTCTCAGGGGTTTATTGATCCATTTACCCTTAAATTAAACCAATGCGCACCAAAATGGTGCATAATTCTCCCCGGGATCTTTTGCTTTCTTGTTGAGCGGCTCTGCAGGCCAGTAAAACAGGCCACTGTTTATCTTGGCGAGCCGCTAATATTGGCCTGCTTATTGCTACGTTAAAAACCAGAAAGCAAAACATAACCGGGCTGAACCCCTTTAAATAGACCACAGTGCGACACCTATGACTTCTGATCAGTTACACAGATTGTTGCTCGATAACCTGAATACGGCGGTGCTATTACTCAATGCCGATCTGCTTATCGAGTACACAAACCCAGCTGCTGAAGCGTTGATGCAGGCCAGTAGTCTGCGGCTGCGCGGTTATGAGGCTACCGATCTGTTTGTGGACAACAGAATGTCCCTGCATACATTGCAAGAGGCGCTCGAGACCGGAAGCCCTCATACCCGCCGGCATGAGTATCTGCGTCTGCCCAGCACTGAGAGCACACAGGTCGATTACACGGTCACTCCCGTGGAGTTGGACAAACAGCCCATGCTGCTGCTGGAAATGCAGCCCATTGATCGCTTTTTAAAGATTAACCGCGAAGAGGCGCTACTGTCAGTACATGACACCTCGAGAAGTCTAATACGCGGTTTAGCTCATGAGATTAAAAATCCTCTGGGAGGCATCCGCGGTGCCGCTCAGTTGCTTAACCAGATGATTGCAGAGCAGGGTCTGGACGACGAAACCAGAGAGCTCTGTCAGATTGTTACCACAGAGGCTGATCGCTTGCGCAATCTGGTAGATCGTCTACTGGGTCCCAACCACCTGCCACAGATGGAGACCATGAGTATCCATGAGGTTACAGAGCATGTGGCAGCATTAATCGAAGCTGAAACCCAGGGCAGCTTAAAGCTGGTTAGAGACTATGACCCCAGTATTCCAGATATCCAAGGTGATAGGGAGCAGCTTATTCAGGCGGTATTAAATGTTGCGCGTAACGCCATGCAGGCGGTCTTGGACTCGCCCCAGGCAAGTCCGAAAATTACCTTTCGTTCGCGAATTAAGCGCAGTTTCACTATTGCCGGACAGCACCATAAGGTGATCTGCCGGCTGGAGATTATCGACAATGGACCTGGTGTTTCCGAAGAGATCAAAGAGCGGATATTTTTCCCTATGATCAGCGGCCGCAGTGAGGGCTCCGGGCTGGGGCTTACCATAGCGCAAACCGCGGTCAACGGTCATCAGGGTATTATTGAATGTGAATCAGAGGCAGGTCACACCAGCTTCTCTATCTACCTCCCCATAAAGGTTTAATATGAGTATTAATTCAGAAATTTGGATAGCAGAAGACGATCGCTCGCTGCGCTGGGTCATGGAGAAAGCCATTACCAGAGACGGGATTGCCGTGCGCAGCTTTGAATCGGGCAATCACCTGTTGCAGGCACTAAAGACAGCCCAGCCTGAGATTATTATTTCCGATATTCGAATGCCTGGGATAGATGGCCTGCAGCTGTTGAGAGAGATACATAGCAACCGGCCGGATATCCCGGTGATTATTACCACGGCCCATTCAGACCTGGACAGTGCAGTAGCGGCCTATCAGGGCGGTGCATTTGAGTACCTGCCCAAGCCCTTTGATCTGGAAGAGTTGGTCGACGTTGCCCGTCGCGGGCTGTCTTTTTCCAAAGAGCAGCGATCACAGGCAGAGCCGGCTCAGGCTCAAAACGTAGCCAAGGAGATTATTGGTGAAGCTCCAGCCATGCAGGAAGTGTTTAGAGCCATAGGCCGTCTTTCCCAATCCAATATTACAGTGTTGATCAATGGCGAGTCTGGCACAGGTAAGGAACTGGTTGCTCAGGCTCTGCACAAGCACAGCCCCAGGCGCGAGAATAAATTTATTGCCCTGAATATGGCGGCTATACCCAATGATTTAATTGAGTCAGAGCTATTTGGTCATGAAAAAGGGGCCTTTACCGGCGCAGCTCAGCGTCGCGAAGGGCGCTTCGAGCAGTCTGACGGAGGCACATTGTTTCTCGATGAGATTGGCGATATGCCCCCCGAGGCGCAGACCAGGCTGCTGCGGGTGCTGGCCGATGGCGAGTTCTATCGAGTGGGTGGCCATACAGCCGTCAAGGTAGATGTGCGTATTATTGCTGCCACTCACCAAAATTTGGAGCAGCTGGTGGCGGAAAACCGCTTTCGTGAGGATCTCTTCCACCGTCTAAATGTTATCCGTGTGCACTTGCCCAAACTGGCCGATCGCCGCGAAGATATTCCCCAGCTGATGCAGCACTTCTTTTATCGGGCAGCCAAAGAGCTGGATATGGAGCCCAAGACGCTGTCCCAGGAAGCTGAGGACTTTTTCTTTAATTTGCCCTGGCCCGGCAATGTTCGCCAGTTGGAAAATATTTGCCGCTGGCTAACGGTCATGGCTGCAGGCCGAGAGGTGCTGTTAAGCGACCTGCCTCCGGAGTTACAGGCCGAGGATGCAGAGACAGAGAGTCGAGCTCAGGGTGATTGGCAGCAGATGTTAAAGCGCTGGAGTGAGCGTGAGCTAAAAATGGGTCGACGAGAGATACTATCCCAGGCAATTCCAGAGTTTGAGCGCACCATGATTGAGACCGCGCTGGCTCATACTGGTGGACGTAAAAAAGATGCTGCAGAGCTATTGGGCTGGGGACGCAATACTCTAACCCGGAAATTGCAGGAATATAGCATGGAGAGCAAAGCGCTCTAGGTTTTGTGGAGTCCCCAGACTCTGTGCCTTAAAACGTAAAAAACCCGCTGATTAAAGCGGGTTTTTTACTCGGGCACTAAATGTTGATTAGTGCTGGGTTTCTTCGCTCTCAGACTCACTTTCAGCCTGGGCAGCTGCCTGCTGAATAGCAGAGGCAAACAGAGCGTCAAAATTGATTGGCGGAATCATCAGGGGAGGGAAAGAACCCTTGGTTAGAATATTGTCGATCGCTTCGCGAGCATAGGGAAACAGCAGATTTGGACAGGTAGTATTGAGTACCTGAGTCAGCTGCTGGTCTACAAAGCCCTGAATAGTGAACAGGCCGGCCTGCTCAACTTCGATCAGATAGATAGTCTCTTCATCGCTGCTTACGGTGATGGTCAGGCGCAGGCTTACTTCAAACACATCCTCTTCAATCTTGGCTGATTTGGTGCTTAGATCCTGATTGACTTTTGGTTGCCACTGTTTGGTAAAAGCCGCTGGGCCCTGTGGCGTCTCATAAGAGAGATCCTTCAGGTAAATGCGCTGGATTGCGAATTTTGGCTCTGATGCCGGTGCTTCCGCTGCTGCTGCTGTTTCTTCAGTCATGATTGTTAACCTTTTTAATTGCTATTTAAGTGGCCCTATAGAATCTATATGGAGCCGCTTTGGACTAATTCAACCCCCGGTGCTGATCAGCGAGTCAAGCCCGCCCTGCATATCCAGATCTCGCAGCTCTGTAAAGCCGCCAAGATGATCATCACCTATCCAGATCTGCGGCACTGTGTGCCTTGAGCTGCGATCCATTACCGCGGATCTAAGCTGCGGATCTGAGTCCAGAGGTATGTCTTCAAATTCAATGCCTTTGTTGTTCAACAGGCGGCGAGCCTGGATGCAAAACGGACAGAACCTGGTTCCGTAAAGTACTACTTGCGACATGCTGTATCCTTTATTTGGCTAGTCCCTTACCACCGGCATGCTCTGAGCCTGCCATTCGCTCATGCCGCCGCTGAGTCGGCGCACGTTGTAGCCTTCTTTGCTAAATTTTCTACCAACGCCTCCGGCATGCTGACCCATGCTGTCGGCCATAACCAGCACCTTGCTGCGCGATTTCTCGAGCTCTGCCATGCGGCCGTCCACCTTGTTGTGAGGGATATTAACAGCGCCATGTATATGGCCAGCCTGAAACTCGTTGGCTGGGCGAACATCTACCAGCACAGCCGTATCGGCATTCATCATGGCCACCAGCTCATTGGCTGAAACTGGCTTGCCGCCCTTGCTGCGTTCTGTCCAGATAAATATATAGATCAGGCCCATCAGAACGCTGAAGAGCACCCATTGTTCACTAACAAAGATAAAGATATCCACTGAATTAGACTCTCGATTAATTAACTTTTTGAACGTTCACTCTGTCGTCGATAACAGCGAGCGGCGCAGTATACACAGGAATGCATTGCTTAGGAATTCTGTGCGCAGGATTAACTCCAGCGCTGCCATATCGGGGTGCAGCTATCAGGCAGTGGCGCCACCATGCCCAGGGCTGCCCAGGGTTGCTGATCTGAGTGAAAATCGGATCCGCAGGAGGCAAGCAGACCGTGTCTGTTGCAAAGTCGTGCCATATCTTTGGTAACCGATGGGATTTGTAACCCAGAGATAACTTCAATGGCCTCGCCGCCTACTGCGGCAAAATCTGTGATCAACTGATTGATCTTAGTGCCTGTCATTTTGTATTTAGTGGGATGAGCCAGCACGGCAACACCACCGGCATCGCGTATCCAGGCCACTACCTGAGAAAGATCAGCCCACTGCTCCTTGATATCCCCCGCCTTGCCAGCACCCAGATACTTTTTAAATGCCTGCTGTATATTGCTGACTGCGCCAACGGCCACCAGATGCTGAGCAAAGTGGGGTCGCCCTACCTGGCCGCCAGAGGTAAAATTCTTGGCGCCAGTCAGACAGTCGTCAAAACCCAGACGACAGAGCTTCTCGGAAATTTTCTCCGCCCGCTCCTCGCGCGCCTGAGACTGCTGCTTCACGCCCTCCTGAATTGCCGCGCTGGACAGGTCCAGATTAAGGCCAACAACATGTATGCCAAACTTGTTCCAGTAACTGGAAAACTCTATACCTGGGATCAGCCTGAGATCTGTACTGGGCGCCCGCGCGGTCTCGTAGGCCTGGATACTGTCGTGATCGGTAATCGACAGCATATTAATATTGCGCTCTACCGCGAGCGCAATAAGCTCGGCGGGCGACAGGTTGCCGTCGGAAACATTGGTGTGGCAGTGCAGATCTACATTCATAGGCGCAAAAATCTAAAATAAAAACTCAAATTAACTGGCCAGCATTGTACCAGCACAGTCAGGCTTTATACTTAATCAATGGAAAAGACAGAATTTATAGAGCCTATCACAGCACAGCAGCAAACTGAGGTTGTCGAAGCCACAGATCGCTGTATTGCTCTGGCTTCAGACTACTATGGCCGCGACTTTGCCAGCGTCACCGTAGACTTTGATCTCAAAGGCAAATGCGCCGGCATGTACCAGGCCAGCCGCAAACAGCGGCGCATTAGATACAATCCCTGGCTGTTTGCCAAATATTATCAGGACAGTCTCAATGATACGGTAACCCATGAGGTGGCCCACTATATTGTCGACTGCCTCTATGGTTCCCGACGTGTTAAACCCCATGGGCCGGAATGGAAGGGCATTATGCTTGATCTGGGCGGCATTCCCAGAGCCACTGGTAACTATGACTTAAGTGGTATTCCTATGCGCCAGTACCAGCGCTTCTCATACCGCTGTAGCTGCAGAACTCACCAGCTGACCATTATGCGCCACCGAAAGATTCAGCTGGGCCGAGCCAAGTATCTGTGCCAGTTCTGTCATGGTCCCCTAAAGCCAGCATGACTAAGTCAACCCCGGCCACTTCTCCGGCCCCTGAGTCAGCCTCTGGGGCAGATCAATGGTATGTGTACATAGTGCGGGCAAGTGATCAGACCCTGTATACGGGCATCACAACTGATCCCCGACGGCGCCTGGCTGAGCACCAGTCTGGCAAGGCTGGGGCAAAATACTTTCGCGGTCGTAAAGCTGTGGAAATGGTGCATATAGAACAGGGCTACAACCGCAGTACCGCGGCTAGTCGAGAGGCCGTCATTAAAAAGCTTAGTCGGGCCGAAAAGCTGGTATTGATTGGCGACAAATAACAAATGTATATACAGAAATATATTGTCAAGTCAGTTTTTGAGCCGGTATAAATTAACTTTTAAATTATAAAGCTGGCTTTTTCGCCGAATTTTACGTACAAATAGCAGTAGTTATAGATAGCG
This sequence comes from Porticoccaceae bacterium, assembly GCA_038135995.1. Classification (GTDB taxonomy): domain Bacteria; phylum Pseudomonadota; class Gammaproteobacteria; order Pseudomonadales; family Porticoccaceae; genus HTCC2207. The sequence continues at coordinate 25,891 of JAYPYO010000021.1, read as the reverse complement.
CAGGAAAATTTAATTGTATATACAGGTATAGGTGTATATACAGATATTTGCAGGTGCATAACTATGGTGAAAACTACTCTAAAGCTACCTCAGTACGAGCTGATAAAGCAGTATCTGAAGCATCAGATTGAGTCGGGTGAATGGCCTATTGGCTATCAAACCCCATCTGAAAATAGGCTTGCCGAGCAATTTTCTGTCAGTCGGATGACCGCGCGCAGGGCTTTGCAGGAGCTCGCAGACCAGGGCTTGCTATCGCGCACAGCGGGCTCCGGGAGCTTTGTGGCCAGGCCAGAGTCTCAGACTGCCAGTTTTGAGATTATTGATCTGGTGGAGCGGGCACGTCAGGCAGGGTATTACAGTAATCGTCTGCTGGGTATAGAAATTGTGGCTGCCAGCCGTCAAATGGCAGAGCTGATGCGACTGGACTCAAAGCAGCCAGTCTATCAATTAAGCATGCTCCATCTGGAGCGCAATCGCCCTCTGGTACTGCAACAGCTGTGGGTTAATATCGAGCTGGCACCGGCGCTGCCCAAACAGACATTTAATAAGATAACCCCAGATGCCTATCTAGATTGGTTTGTCCCCGGCACCTCAGTGGACTACCAACTGATGGCTGTGGATCCAAGCCCTGAACAGCGCGATCAGCTGGCCCTTGCAAGCCAGGGTTCATCGATCTGCATGCAGCTTAATCGGCGCTGTTGGTGCCACCAGCAGGTATTGAGTATTTCGGCTTGCATTATGCCAGCTGATTTTTATCAGCTGGGACACAATCTGTTATAACAGGGGCAGTGGCTTGCCTAGGTAATAATGCCACCGCCTGAGCCGCCCATGCCACCCTGGCCACCCTGCCCGGGCACTACAATCTGTGAAGCCTGCTCGCGGCGCATGCGCTCCATCTCTTTGGCGGCCTCTTCAACGGCTATAGCCGCCTTGCCGGCAAAGTCTTCGGCTGCCTCACCAATACTGTTCCCATCCAGGGCAAAGTTTAGGGGTATAGCTCCCATGGGGGTCATTACCTGGGCCGAACCGAAAAAGCTAATTGGTCGCTCTGGGTCATCAGAGCCATCGGCGCATACCGGAATCAGTTTGCGTATAGCACCCATCTTCTGGTCTGTGTAGTTTTCTTCGCGGAACAACCCGTTGGGGTCCATTGCATTTTCGGTTTCAGTACTCATGATGGAATCGTCAAAGCCTTAGGTAGTTTAGATTAATAAAAACAGCCGTCACCCTAACAGACCTGCCTGCAAAGCTCTACACAGATTGAGACTCCAGACCGCGAGCCAACAGGGCGCTGGCAGCAATCAACAGAGAAGACATCAGCAGGCAGCTAACAAGCCCAAACTGCTGATAAATTAGCCCCGACAGCAGAGTGCCCAGCAGCCGGCCCCCGGCATTTGCCATATAGTAAAAACCCACATCCAAAGAGGCTGACTCGCGCTGAGCCAGAGCCAGTATCAGATAGGAATGTACGCTGGAGTTGATAGCAAATACAGCACCAAAAATAAGCAGGCCAATCACCAGAACCAATCCGGGATTAATACCAGTAGCCAGGCCAAAGGCAATGACACAGGGCAATAAGCTAAGCAGCGCGGCCCACAAAAACAACGTATTACCGCCGGGCGTCCGGGCCCCGGTAACCCTGGGAGCCATGGCCTGGATGCCGCCATAGATAATGACCCAGGCGGCCATCAAACTGCCCACCTGCACCGGTGACCAACCCAGCTGGCTTTGCAGAAATACAGGCAGAGCTACAACAAACCAAATATCTCGAGAACAAAATAGAAATAGCCTTGCGGCGGAGAGTCGATTGACTCCTGCGCTGGTAGACAGGCTCTTGGTAAATGAGCGCCTGTTGCTGCCGGGCTGATGGTCTAGCAGCCAGATGCCCAATACTAGTGTCACCAGCAATAATATTAGGAGAGCGGCGATACTGCCCTGAAAGCCCACTGCGGCTAATAGTGCCCCGCCAAGAAAATAACCCAGCCCCTTAAGCGCATTTTTTGATCCGGTGAGCAGGGCCACCCAGCGATAAAGTTTGCCCTGTTGGTTATCGGAAACCAGCGTTTTAATGCTGCTTTTAGCAGCCATTTTATTGAGATCTTTGGCAATACCGGAAATTGCTTGGGCAATCATCACATAGATCACGGTAAGTACAGTGGGGTCTGCCAGCAATAACGCCAGGGCAAAAATTTGCAGGCCCAGGCCCAGTTGCATGGTCCGGGTCAGACCAAACCTGGATCCCAGCCAGCCACCATAAAGGTTGGTGATCACACCAAAAAATTCATAGAGCAAAAACAGGCTGGCAATTTCCAGGGGGCTGTAGCCGAGATTATGAAAAAATAGCAGCACCAGCATGCGCAGGGCGCCATCAGTCAGGGTAAAGGCCCAGTAGCTGAGAGTGACCGTAATGTACTGGGCAAATGGTGAGCGCATGGACATTGCGGGCCCAGTGTTTAGATAGACCGGGCGACTTTACCCGCCAGCTCCATCATGCGATTTACATATCCGATCTCATTGTCATACCAGATTAATAATTTCACCTGGCTATTGTTGACTACCATGGTCGACAGGCCATCGACAATGCCTGAGCGGCGATCATTAGTATAGTCAACCGACACCAGTGGCCGCTCCTCAAAGCCGAGAATACCTTTGAGGCGCCCTTCGGCTGCGGCTCGCAACGCGCCATTGATCTGCTCAACACTGACCTGCTGTTGCAGTTCAAATACAAAATCTGTCAGTGAGGCATTGGCCAGAGGTACGCGCACGGCCAGTCCATTTAATTTGCCCTTCAACTCCGGGAATATCTCGGTAATAGCGGTTGCCGACCCGGTGCTGGTGGGAATCAGAGACATGCTGCTGGCGCGGGCACGGCGCAGGTCACTGTGATATTCGTCGAGAATGCTCTGGGTATTGGTGATATCGTGAATAGTAGTAATAGATCCGTGCTCTATACCAAAAGTGTTGTGAAGAACATCAATTACCGGCGCCAGGCAGTTGGTTGTGCAAGAGGCTGCAGTGACAATATTCTGGCCCTGATATTTATGGTCATTAACGCCCATAACCACATTGATCACCCGCTCCTCTGGTAGGCCTTTGATAGGGGCTGATACCAAAACTTTTTTGATTCCCTGGGCAAAGTAGGGTGCCAGTTTGGCTTCAGTTTTAAACTTACCAGTACATTCTACGACCAGGTCGACACCAGCAGAGGCCCAGGGTGTCTCATCAATCGACTGACATTGAGAATAGCCAATGTTCTGCCCATCAATGCTAATTTGGCTGCCCGAGGCATCGGCAGCAATGTCTCTGTCCCAGGTGCCATGCACTGAGTCAAACTGCAGCAAATGGGCGGCACTGGCAGCATCTCCGGCACATTCATTGATATGTACTACCTCAAAGTCTGCAGCACCCCAGGATTCCCGCAACGCCAAGCGGCCAATACGGCCAAAACCATTAATACCTACTTTAACTGTCATACGATCTCACTATTGGTTATCTCTCCGAGATATATTACTCGGCATTTTTTACAAAAATATGTCGCAGCTGCGGGGCCCGAGCAGTTCACAGTATTACATCATAGATGATTATTTGAGAACTGGATAACAGCAAGGTTGCGACCCTATCGAGAGAATCCTATTGCCGATAAGCCTTAAATAAATTGCTCACTACAGCAGCTGCGATAGTTTTTTAGAGCAGGGACTGTAGCCAGCGAATATTGAGGAAAGGACTCATGAATTTATTCAGTTTTGCCAGCTTAGCTACCATCGCCATAGGCACATTATTTGGCGCATCAATCGGACTTTTTGCTTACGGCGCTGACATGTGGACCAGCACGGGTATTGGCTTTGGTGTTGGAACCTGCGTCGCTCTCAGTGAGCTATTTCCGGTATTTGACTAGCCAGACCTAAACCTGGCAGACCCAAACTCTCCCCCATTAGGCCACCAGTAGGTGGCCTTTTTTTATCTTTAAGATGACCTGGGCTTAGTGTTCATGTCCGCCGTGACCAACCACATGGCCATGCTCCAGCTCTTCTTCAGTAGCATCGCGAACAGCTTCAATAGACACATCAAAATTAAGGTTCTTGCCCGCCAGGGGATGGTTTCCATCAACAGTTACAGTTTCATCCGACACTGCGGTAACAGTGACAGGAACCGTGCCACCCTGACCAGTCTGGGCTTCAAACTGCATACCGACTTCGATCTCATCAACACCCTGAAATGAGGTGCGCGGCACGTCTTGAATCAGCTCTTTCTGAACCTCACCATAGCCTTCGGCTGCAGATACGGCCACCGACATGGAATCACCCACTGCCTTGCCTGTAAGTGCGTTTTCCAGGCCAGGAATAATATTGCCAGCGCCATGCAGATAGGCCAGCGGTTCTTTGCCAGCAGAGCTGTCGAGCTGCTGTCCGTCGTCATCAGTTAGAGTGTAGTGAAAGCTTACGGCGCTGTTCTCTTTGATAGTCATGCTAAATTTTTCCAGTGGGTAATAAAGCCGCCATTATGCGTGAACAGCCGAAAAATATCGAATAGACAAACAAAAGATGCACAGGCCTAATGCTTCTGTCATATTTATGTCATATCCCAGTCATTTAATGGAGGCATACAAAGATGAAAGAAGAGATCAATATTATGCCCAAGCATACGATCTTGCTGGTTGATGACGAAGTGGCGATCAGAGACATGCTCAGTATTGCACTAGAGGCTGCGGACTATAATGTGCTGCAGGCGGAGAATGCTCAGCAGGCCCATGCAATTATTATTGACCGCCATCCTGATCTGGTTCTCCTGGACTGGATGATGCCCGGCACAACAGGCCTGGAACTGCTGCGTCGCCTCAAGCGCGATGAGCTGACTGAAAAAGTGCCAGTGATTATGCTGACCGCCAAAGCCGAGGAGGACAGTAAGATATCTGGGCTGGATGCTGGCGCTGATGACTATATTGCCAAGCCTTTTTCTCCCCGCGAGCTGATTTCCAGAGTCAAGGCGGTGCTGCGCCGTATTGGCCGGGAAGAGCTCAAAGATCCCATTCACGTGGGGGACATGGTGTTTGATCCTATCGGACACCGTGTCAATATTGGTAGTCAACCGGTCAATTTAGGGCCTACAGAATATCGACTGTTGCAATTCTTCCTCACCCATCAGGAGCGAGTCTACTCCAGAGATCAGATTCTGGACTATGTCTGGGGTGGCAATGTCTATCTGGATGAGCGCACGGTGGATGTGCATATTCGCCGTTTGCGCAAAGCAATTTCGGTTGCAGGTCATGACAACTATGTGCAGACTGTGCGCGGAGCCGGGTATCGTTTCTCAACACAGATACAGACTGCATAATTAAAGTGCAGTTGATCATGCACTTTAAAGGGGTCAGATTCATTGCGACCAGGAATGTCTACAGAGATATGGCGTATAGTCCTGGTGGGGCTATTTACCCTGTTCTTCGGTTGGAGTCTGGGCTATACCCTTGAAATCATCCTTATAGGTGCAGGCTGCTATCTGCTCTGGACCTTCAGCATAATCTCCAAATTATTTACCTGGATAGACAAAGGGATGCGGGGTATTCCCCCTGATGCCGGTGGTGTCTGGGGTGAAATCAGCGACACCCTCAATCGCCAGCGTCGTCGACATCGTCGCGCTCTTGAAAAGATGCGTCATACCATCAAACGGGTCACTCGGGTTACCGAGGCCTTGGAAGAGGGTGTTCTGGTGCTGCGCAGTGACCTTACACTTGACTGGTGGAATAGTTCGGCCAAGAAGTTGTTGGGTTTAAGGTCCTCTGACAGAGGAAGCGCCATTATCAATTTAATTCGCGACCCCCAGTTTGTCAGCTATATCCATCAGCCTGAATTTGTCGGCAGCATTCAGATGCCATCCTCCAGCTATAAGGGTAGGCTGCTGGAATTTACTGCATCCTATTTTGGCGATAACGAGATTGTGCTGGTCATTGCTGATATAACCCGCATAAATAATCTTGAGACGGTACGCAAAGAGTTTGTCGGCAATATATCCCATGAGTTGCGCACCCCATTAACGGTCATACGCGGCTATATCGAGACATTGCAGGGCCTGCCCAATAACACAGACACAGTCGACCGAGCCTTTAAACAGATGGCAACTCAGGTCAATCGCATGCAGTCACTGGCCGATGATTTAATTTTGTTGTCCCGTTTAGAGGGGGCCGAGTATCAGGGCAATGGAGGGCCGGATGCTCAGCAGAGCTATCCGTCAACAAATCTATTTAATCTATTGTCTGAGATTATGCTTGAAGCCGAGCAGCTCAGCGGTGGCAGGCACAGTCTCGAGCTAGACTGCTGCGAGGCTGTCAGTCTCAGTGTTGAGCCCAGTAGCCTGCGCAGTGCTCTGGGTAATCTGGTGTTTAACGCGGTACGTCACAACCCTCAGGGTGCAGCAATCAATATTCGTGTCACTAAACCCAATGCTGCAGTTTGCATTGCTGTTGCCGATGATGGTGTGGGCATAGACCCTTTGGAAATACCCAGGCTGACCGAGCGTTTCTATCGCGGAGATAACAGCCGCAACTCCGACACTGGTGGCAGTGGGCTGGGTTTGGCCATTGTTAAACATGCAGTGACCAGCTGTGGGGGCGATTTGCAGATCAACAGCCGCCTGGGGCAGGGCGCTGAGTTTATCTGTAGCTTCCCCGCTGTAGCTGACTAGACTGTTGTCTCTCTGTTAAGTCCCAGAGCAGCGAAACTGATAGTGTAGAAAAAAATCACCCTGCTGCTGACTATTGGCCTCTGTCCATTGACGCTGCATATCCCAGCCTTTAGCGCAATAATGGGCCATCTCGAGATGCAATTTTTGGATAGCTATGGTGACCGACTCTTCGAATTTAGCGTCTGGCCGCAGAGAGTAGGGCTGGCGTGCCACAAAGCTTTGGTTGGCATGGTGGTTCAGAGTTCCAGCCGCGGCCACAGGGCGCTCAATAATGCCCGAGGCGGTAAGTGAACCATCGCCATAGAGCTTTGTAACCCGGGCTGAGTTATTGGCTGTGGAGGTCTCTGCGCTTTTATTGCGGGAGCCCTGTTGTTCCTCACATTGAATAATTTTGTCGAGAAAGTCTGGCCCATCAGCATCATCAGCATCAAAGTCACAGCTACTGTTGGCAGCCCCTGAGAGCAACATTGCGACAGTTAATACAGAGCCAGACCATTTTGCATCTGTGGAATTCATCATTATCACCTTATGTTAAAAAGGGCGCCAAAGCGCCCTTTTTAATAGAACTGAACTAAATCTTAACCTAAATCCACAGGCTAATGCTTAGAACTTGTGTTCCATACCAACACCAAATGAGCTGTCTTCATCGTCCGCTGAATCCACCTCAGAATCAGTATTATCTGTGTAGAAAATATATGCCTTGGTGTTTTTGCTCAGCTTGTAATCAGCACCCAGAGACAGTGTTTCCTCTTCATCACCATCTACATCATCTTCAATAAAGCCATACTGGGCTTTTAATGTAGTCTTATTCATTTTGTAAGCAGCGCTTACAAAATATCCAGATTCATCCTTGGTACCCTGATTATCTTCGTTTTGCTGGTACATGGCACCCAGTTTTAGATTGTCCATTTTGTACTGCATAACCATACGCACCAGATCCTGACTATCTACATCCTTATCGCTGGCCAGTGCAAGATAGAGGTTATCTTTACTGTAGCTTAGAGAGTAGGACATTCCATCCGTCAGGCCAGTGTCATCAATACCGTCGCCATCAACATCTGCACCCTCTCCCGGGATCATTGCAACAGTGCCAGAGAAGCCACTTACCGTGGGGCTGGTGTAAGCAATAATATTGGAGACACGGTTTTCGCCTTCAAAGGTATTCTTGATATCACCTTCCAGGTCATTAAACAAATCGATCTTTTTCTGTGCCAGTTTGGTGGGTGAGTCGTGCTTGCCTGCCCAGACTGTACCAAAGCTGCCTCTAATGCCGCCCATGATATTGCGCTGTGTAAACGTCTGGCCCTTACAGTCACCATCGTCGACGCACATTTCAAATTCTGCTTTATACACAGCGTACAGACCATCGGTGATCTTGGTTTTACCCTTAACACCCAGGCGCGATGCATTACTATTAAGCTTCCACTTGTCAGATGAATTTTGATCTGTATTGACCACAGAGACATTGATCTTGCCATAAATGGTGCCATCGATCGGGCCGTCCGCGAAACTGTTGGACGCTAGCCCCAGAGTGGCAGCTACAGCAGCAGAAAGTGCTAGTTTGTTCATGTTCAATCCCCAAAAAGTTTAATTCATTGGGCTACGGCCCAGTTCAGGTTGCAGAAATATGACAGCAACATGATAAATATATGAAAGAAATATGACACTAATATGACAGCTCCAAAGCTACTAAAATTTATTTACCTAGGCTTAATTGTCATATTTCTGTCATATAACTTTAATACAGTGTTGCCGTTCTAAAACTGAATCAATTAATAGCACATCTATGTGCCAGCCTTTGGAGGTTGTTATGACCCAGCTTAAATTTATTCCAGCCATTGTTTTTGCTATGGCTTCGATCAGTGCAACATCCTCTATGGCTCGCGAGTCTATAGAGGTGGTAGGATCTTCAACTGTATACCCCTTTTCAACAGTTGTGGCTGAGCGCTATGGTCGCGCCAGTGGGCAACTGACACCCAAAATCGAATCAACCGGATCCGGTGGTGGCATGAAGTTATTCTGCTCTGGTGTTGGTACCAATTACCCGGATATTACTAATTCTTCGAGACGCATGAAGAGCAGTGAGTTTAAAAAATGTCAGGCTAACGGCGTCAAGGAAGTGATTGAAGTTCAGGTTGGCTATGACGGCATTGTTATTGCCAACTCAGTTGAATCAGCTCCTGTCGAACTGAGCCGCAAAGATATATTTTTGGCCCTGGCTGCTCAGGTACCAGGTGCAGCAGAGGGTGAGCTTATCGACAACCCTTACACGACTTGGAAGCAGGTCAACTCAGCATTGCCAGATACAGCAATCGAAGTACTGGGGCCTCCCCCGACCTCTGGTACTCGCGATGCATTTGCTGAGTTGGCCTTGGAAGGCGGCTGTAAAAAGTTTGCCTGGATAAAGGCGATGAAGAAAACCGACAAGAGTGCTTACAAGGCTCTGTGTCACACTATCCGCGAAGATGGTGCTTACATTGAAGCAGGTGAAAATGATAACCTGATTGTACAGAAGCTGCAGGCTAATCCGGCAGCACTGGGTATCTTCGGCTTCAGCTTCCTGGATCAGAACGCCGATAAGGTGCAGGGTGCAAATATTGAATCTGTTGAGCCAACCTTTGAGTCAATTGCCGATAAGTCATACCCGATCTCACGCCCGCTTTACTTCTATGTCAAGAAAGCTCATGTGGGTGTTGTGCCAGGCATTGAAGGCTACCTAAAAGAGTTCACCAGTGAGCGCGCCTGGGGCGAAGATGGCTATCTGGCTGAAAAAGGCATGATTCCGCTGCCCCTTGAAGAGCGTAGAGCTATGGCCAAAAATACTCGCTCTTTAGTACCAATGACAGGTGACGAAGCATTGAAATAATGCTGCTAATTTGTCAGAGTACCGCCCGGCTCAAGGAGCCGGGCTTTTTCGTTTCTAAAGGACACTGCAAGCTCTATGCAAGCGACTAATATACTGATATTGCTACTTGGTTTTGGCGCGCTGGCCTTTTATATGGGCCGTGGACGCTCCCTCGCCATTGCCGCTCCTCTGGGTGGTATTCGCAAGCTCCATTCTCTGCCCTCGTACTATGGAATGCACACTGCGTTCTGGTGCGCGCTGCCATCACTGATCCTGCTGGCTCTGTGGATGATATTTGATGAGCCAGTGATAAGCAGCATAGTGATAGGCGCGGTGGCCGCCGATATAGCGCCCTCAGATACCGCCAGTTACAACCTCCTGTTAAATAAAATTGGCAATCTTGCCGATGGCGTATTACCGCGCACTGGACAGAGTGGCGCGCTGATTGCTGCCGCTGATCATATGATTTCTCTGCGTCAGATATCTCGCTGGTCCCTGACATCGCTGGCGCTGGTGTTCTCAGCGGCCGGGCTGTTTTTGGGACTAAGCAGAGTAGCTTCGAGCTTCCGAGCTCGCCCGGCAGTTGAAAAAGTCATGCAGAACCTGCTGCTGGCCTGTGCCTGTCTGGCTATTTTTACCACATTGGGCATAGTGCTCTCGGTCCTCTTTGAGTCCATCCAGTTTTTCCGCTCTGTTCCTGTGGCTGATTTTGTCTTTGGGTTGGATTGGAGCCCGCAGACCGCTATTCGCGAAGATCAGGTGGGTTCCTCTGGTAGCTTTGGCGCCGTGCCACTATTTGTTGGCACATTGCTGGTCTCAGCAGTGGCAATGGTGGTGGCAGTGCCAATTGGTCTGATGTCTGCGATCTATTTGGCAGAGTATGCCAGCAAGAGAATCCGCACAGTTGCCAAGCCGGCCCTCGAAGTGCTGGCGGGCATTCCAACTGTAGTCTATGGTTTTTTTGCCGCCTTGACCGTGGCACCTTATCTGCGCGATCTGGGTAGTAGCTTTGGGTTGACGGTGTCTTCCGAAAGTGCGCTGGCCGCTGGTGGCGTAATGGGCATTATGATTATTCCCTTTATCTCTTCCTTGGCTGATGATGTGATTACCGCCGTGCCACAATCGATGCGCGATGGCTCGCTGGCCATGGGTGCCACCCATTCAGAGACTGTGCGCCGGGTGGTTATTCCCGCTGCGTTGCCGGGCATTGTTGGCGGGATTATGCTGGCAGTATCTAGAGCTATAGGCGAGACCATGATCGTGGTGATGGCGGCTGGTATGGCGGCCAAACTAACAGCCAACCCTCTGGATTCAGTGACCACCGTGACAGTACAGATAGTTACCCTGTTAACCGGCGATCAGGAATTTGATAGCCCCAAAACCCTGGCTGCCTTCGCTCTGGGTTTGATGTTGTTTATTGTCACCCTATTGCTAAATATCTTTGCTCTGCACATTGTTAAGAAATATCGAGAACAGTATGAATAAGTCAGCGGATAATTTATCCAAAATTAAGCGCTCCCTGACTCGCCGCAATCGCGCTGAAGCCAGATTCAGATGGTATGGCCGTGTGGCTATATTTATAGGTTTGGCGGCAGTTGCCATTTTATTTGCCGATATTATCGGCAAAGGACATGGGGCATTTCAGGCGACTTACATTAAGCTGGATGTCAACTATGATCAGGAGTTGCTTGGCATTGAGAATTTGTCTGATCCAGAGCAGCTGATGATGGGTAACTGGGACGCTCTACCCAAGGTTGCACTGCGGGCAAAATTTACCGATGTCTCAGGGCGCAGGGATAAACGCCGACTATACGGGCTGCTCAGCAATGGGGCCGGGTTTGATTTAAAAGATCGTCTGCTGGCCAACCCACAGCTACTTAATACAACCGAGTCCATCTGGTTGTTGGCTGATGATGATATAGACACTTATTACAAATCCTGGCTGGATGGCGAGCCCTATGGAGCGCGTCTGTCAGATAAACAGGTTACCTGGATAGAACAGCTGCACGAACAGGGGCTAATTCAGCTGCAGCTCAACAGCAATCTGTTTACCCGCGGAGACTCTCGTGAGCCAGAGCAGGCTGGTATTCGCGGTGCGGTCATGGGTTCATTGCTGACCCTGGTGCTGACTTTGATGCTGTCATTCCCTATAGGTGTTTCTGCGGCTATTTACCTGGAGGAGTTTGCGCCTAAAAATAAGTGGACCGACTTTATTGAGGTCAATATTAATAATCTGGCCGCAGTGCCTTCGATTATTTTTGGTCTGCTTGGTCTGGCCATCTTTATTAACTTCTTTCATGTGCCCAGATCTGTGCCGATCGTCGGTGGTCTGGTACTGACATTGATGACGCTGCCCACCATCATTATCACCAGTCGCGCTGCAATTAAGTCTGTGCCTCCTTCCATCCGCGAGGCGGCACTGGGAATGGGCGCTTCTAAGTACCAGGTGGTGTTGCATCATGTGCTGCCTCTGGCTATGCCAGGCATGCTGACCGGCGCCATTATTGGTATGGCCCAGGCGCTGGGCGAAACTGCGCCATTGCTGATGATTGGTATGGTTGCTTTTATTGTCGATATTCCAAGCAGCTTTACAGACCCAGCCACGGTGCTGCCAGTGCAAATCTTCCTCTGGGCCGACAGCCCGGAGAGAGCCTTTATTGAAAAGACCTCGGCGGCCATTATGGTGTTGTTAACCTTTTTAATTATTATGAATACGTCGGCCGTTTGGCTGCGCAAGCGCCTTGAGCGCCGTTGGTAAACAGGAATAAATTATGAGTCCAGCAGATACAGCCAAGCCTACCAAGGCCGCCTCTAAGTCGGCGCCGAAAAAGACCAAAGCAGCGCCCAAGGCCAAAGCAGCGCCCAAGGCCAAAGCAGCGCCTAAGGCCAAAGCAGCGCCTAAGCCCAGGGCAAAAAAAGCCGTAGCCAAAACTCGGAAGGCCGTGGCACCTGAGGTCAGGCCTGATCAGAACCTGGACCTGGATGATCATCAGGCGACCGTGGGTAAGAGCTTTAGCGATAACGCCAAAATGACCATGCGCAATATCAATGTTTTCTACGGCGACAAGCAAGCGATTCACGATGTCAGTATAGATATCGCCAAAAATGAGGTGATGGCTATGATCGGCCCTTCGGGCTGTGGCAAGTCAACTTTTTTGCGCACATTAAACCGTATGAATGATACGGTAGATGGCTGTCGCGTAGAGGGTGAGATATGCATGGACAATGAAAATCTCTACTCGTCAAAGTTAGATGTTGTTGAGCTGAGAGCGCGGGTGGGCATGGTATTCCAAAAGCCCAATCCTTTCCCCAAGTCAATTTATGAAAATGTGGCCTATGGTCCAAAGATTCATGGCTTGGCTGATAGTCGGGTTGACCTGGATGAAATTGTTGAAAACAGTCTGCGCAAGGCCAGCCTATGGGAAGAGGTCAAAGAGCGCCTCCATCAGCCAGGCACAGGGTTATCTGGTGGTCAGCAGCAGCGACTCTGTATTGCCAGAGCCATAGCCGTTAGCCCGGAAGTTATTTTGATGGATGAGCCCTGCTCAGCGCTAGACCCCATTGCCACGGCAAAAATTGAAGAGCTGATCGAAGAGCTCAGCGAGAATTTTACCATTGCTATAGTGACTCACAGCATGCAGCAGGCGGCACGGGTATCGGATCGCACTGCTTACTTCCACCTAGGCAAACTCATTGAGGTAAACCCGACGGAGCAGGTATTTACCATGCCACAGCATCAGCTGACGGAAGCTTATATTACGGGACGATTTGGTTAAGACTTTAAAAGTAGCCTATATTTGTAGGCTAAATGGAGAATAATATGGCGAAGATGTCATTTGAAAATCACATTATGAAGCAGTTCGACGAGGAGCTCGAAGAGATCCGTACTCGGCTAATGGAGATGGGCGGTAAAGTAGAACAGCAGCTGCAGAATGCTGTTACGGCGGTTACCGATGCCGACAGTAAATTGGCTGAGGAAGTCATCTCTGGAGATCAGAGTATCGACAGTATGGAAGTGGATATAGACGAAGCCTGTATCTTGATTATTGCGCGCCGCCAACCGGCTGCCAGTGATTTGCGACTGGTCATGATGGTGACCAAAGCGGTCAATGATCTGGAGCGCATTGGCGATGAAGCTAAAAAAATAGCCAATCACGCTATTATTCTTGCAGAGCAGAGTGGCTCCGCCGAGGGCTATACTGAGGTGCGCCATATGGGTGCTTCAGTGACTCGCATACTGGCCAATGCGCTGGATGCCTTTGCCCGCTTTGATGTGGATGCAGCGATGCGCACTCTGGAAGAAGACAAGCAGGTGGATCTGGAATATAAAACCGCATTGCGCGAGCTGGTCACCTATATGATGGAAGACCCGAGAAGCATTAGCCGAGTGATCAATGTGCTGTGGGTTATTCGCTCCCTTGAGCGAATTGGCGACCATGCGAAAAATCTCTGTGAGCAGATTGTCTTTGTTGTAAAAGGAAAAGATATTCGTCACCAGTAGTGATTATTCGTTGCTCACAATATAAAAAAAGGAGGCTCTGGCCTCCTTTTTTTATACCTGATAACCTCTTGCCCAGAGATCAGTATTCTCTGTCATATTACCGTCATAAATAATTCATACCAGCGTAATTTTAGCCTGTTAATTTTTCCTTATTGAAGATCTTTAGACAGATCTTGGTGCCAGCCTGTGTTGGCTTTTTTAGTTTAGAGACTCGAGGAAGGGTTAAAGATGTCCATTAAATGGGTTCGATTATTAGTATTGGCGATTTCGCTTTTAGCGCCAGTAGCTTCGGCGGAGGAAGCCTTTGTGCTGGTATTCCTCGAAGATGCGCCCCTCAGGCATATCAAAGTGGCCGTAGATGGTGAGATTGTTGGTGTGACTGATGGCAAAGGTCTGGTGCAGGCTTCCATTTCACCCGGCCCACACAAGCTGTACCTGATCGACGACGATGTTGCCATTCCCGTTAGTTTCGAAGTACCAGAGGGTGGCGAAGTCGAAGTATCTGCAGTCTTCAGCAGAAACCCAGAAGTTGAGCCAGTGGTTAAAAAGCAAATCTTTAAGGCTGGCATTGAAGCTACTGGGTTTATTGCAGGCGTGGTCACCTCTCCATCGGGCGTGCCTATTGAGGGCGCTGCAGTAGAAGTATCTGATCTTCAGTTGACAGTCTTCACCAATGAAGAGGGCGTCTACACCCTAGAAGTTCCTCGCGGATTACACAGTGTGAGTGTGACTGAAGAAAACTATAGAGTGCCAGCCCCAAGTTCAGTTCGAGTCTTCGCTGACCTGGGTGTTTACGCTGGCTTTAAGCTGATTAAGAAACGTCCTGCCTCTGACAGGATGGCGATTATTCCCGCGCCTACTTTTGAAGAGGTAGTTACCCTAGGTGTTTTCAACCCAACCAGGGGAACGGAAAATATTGAGCGCTACGCCACGACCATTGTCAGTGCCATGGATGCTGATCAGCTGGCGCGCTTTGGCGATAGTGATGTGGCTGTAGCCATAGGCCGGATTGCGGGCCTCAGTGTCTCCGACGGCAAATATGCCAATGTGCGAGGTCTTGACGGTCGATATATTGCCACCAACTTCAATGGCATTCTTATGCCCAGTACCGATCCAATGCGCAGGGATGTTCAGCTAGATCTGTTCCCTTCCAATATTGTTGAGACTATCGAAGTTCAAAAGTCATTCTCTGCAGATCAACTGGCGTCCACTACCGGTGGCTCTATTGCAGTAAACACCAAAGGGCTGCCCGACGAGCGTGCAGGCTCTCTATCTGTATCAATGGGTATGAATGCAGAGTTTACGGGTGACGAGATTCAAGAGTATCGCAACAGTAATAGAGAGTGGCTAGGTTACGACAATGGTTTGCGCAATGTTCATTCTGGTGTTTTACAGGCCACTAATGGCGCCAGAAGTCTGACTATCTGCGATCCAAGCCTGGCCGATATCTGTACTGATCCGGCGGTGGCTATGGCCTACTTCTTAACCTTTAAGCCTGACTACGACACCAATGATGAAAGCGCCGATCCAGATGTGGGTTTTGATGCTGATTTCGGAGATCGCTTTGAATACGGCAATGGTGAACTGGGTTACTACTTCTCCGGTTCTTATGATCGAAGCACTGGCTACCGTGGTGACGCACAGCTATCCAACCCCAGTGATTTAAATGGTATCTACAATCGCACCAAAGATACTGTTTCAGTGTCGGGATACGGTGTTGTGGGCTATGAGTTTGACTCTGGTGAAGTGCTATCCAAGACCACTCTACTGCGCTCTACCGATGATGTGACTCGTCAAACCATGGCAATTAATGTCGAGGACAATGCTCTGGATTCAGCTGTTCTTGAATATGTGCAACGGCAGTTATTTTCCCAGAGCTTCAGTGGCTTTAAAGAGTTCCAGACCGCTGGTTACGACAGTGTTTTGGACTGGCGCGTTGGTTATTCTGAAACTGACCGTCTAGAGCCTGACCGTCGTCAGTATTATTCTCTGAATGATGCACTGGCCATTTCCTCCGTTGAGCGCCGTTGGTCTGATCTCAATGAAACCAGTGAAGACTTTGGCCTGGACTACAAAATTTCATCCGAATGGGGTGATGCTAACTACAGCACGCTAAAGCTGGGGACCCTGCTCTCCAGCAAAGATAGAACTGTTGATCTGTACCGATTTGGTGTTCGCCTGGGTGATGCCCCGATAAGTCTAAGTACCGCCAATGGTATTGATGCTCTACTCTCAGTGCCCAATATTGCCGCGGACGCATTTCGACTGCGCCCAGCAACAGCCTCGACCGATTCTTATATTTCTGATGAAGAAGTCACGGCATTTTATATGATGCTTGATAATGAATTTGGCGAAGACTGGAATATTGAGATTGGCGCCAGATACGAAGAGTTTAGCCAAAATATAGGCTACCCCAATAATAGTGGTAACACTGGTAATCTCGAGACTGATGGTATTTATCCTGCTGCCAATATCACCTGGCGGGCAATGGAGGAGTACCAGGTTCGTTTTGGATTTAGTCAAACAGTTTCGTACCCCGGCCTAATTGAGCGCTCTGAATCTCAGTCTTATGACCCTCAGACCGACGACCCTATCTTCGGTACTCCAGATCTGCAGGTGTCTGAAATCGACAATATAGACCTGCGAGTTGAGTATTATTTTGGTACTGATAACCGCGCATCTCTGGCCCTCTTTAGAAAGGAAATTGATAATCCCGTAGAGCGAGCCATTCCAGATGCATCTGGTTCAGCTGCCGCCGGCATTACCTTCAGAAACCAGGACTCTGCCGTTTTAGATGGCATTGAGCTGGACTTCAATACCACCCTGATTGACAGTGATGATTCCCGTGTATTCTTGAACGGTAACTTCTCCTACATTGATTCCTCAGTAGCGCTTGCAGCCAAGTCTCTGCAGCTGGAGGGTGCTGGTTCTGATGGTCGTCCATTGCAGGGGCAATCCGAATACCTGGCCAATTTACAGATCGGCTATGACCATTACCCCACAGATCAGAAGCTAACCCTACTGGTAAATCACTTCGACGACAGAATCTATCGAGTGGCGCGCGGTGCGGCACTGGGTCCTGTTGTTGAATCAGGGAGAACAATCATTGACTTAAATTACGAGAATATTCTCGCCGAGGGATGGACATTAAAAGTCAAAGTTAAAAACCTCACCAATGAGGCAGTTTCTTATACCCAGAATAACCGGACGATCGAGCTTTATGAGGTAGGCACATCTTTAAGTATGTCGCTGACCTATCAGCTGTGACGTCTGTTAGACATCAGTAAATAGTTTGAGAACCCAAAGTAGTTCCATAATTTAAATCCATTGAAATAGGACCATAAAAATGAAGACAAAACTTTTAGCAGCTGGTCTGCTCACGTCGCTAACCCTAACCGGGTGCGGCGATAGCGAGAGCGCTGGAGATATCACAGTAACAATTGCAGGAGATGTCACTAACAACACTGCAGCTCCTGTAACTGATACAACAGATGTTGTCACCGGCCTCTGTGCTGCGGTTACAGAAGCTAGCTTTGTGAGCTTCAATGATGACTGTTCGCAGGCTGTGGTAACAGGAACCATTAATACTGACTACAGCATGGCCTCAGGAACCCAGTATGTTTTGAGCGGTGTAGTTCAGGTCGGTTCAGGCAATAAAGAGATTTCCTCTCAGGCAGAGATGGATCTAATTGTTAGCCAGGGTGTAACTCTAACTATTGAGCCAGGTACCGATGTTCGCGGCGCTGCTGACGGTGTGCTGTTGGTGACTCGTGGCTCGAAGCTGGAAGCTGTAGGTACAGCTGCACAGCCAATCACCTTTAGCAGCCTTGCAGATGAAAATTACGATGGTATGGGCGAATGGGGCGGTGTTGTAATCCAGGGTTTCGCCCCACAGTATGGTCAGGGCGGAACAGGCGCCTGTTTTGCTGACGGCGAAAGCTGGTGCAATATCCTCGGTGAAGGCGGTGACTTTGTTCAGGAATACGGTGGTAATTTGCCTGCTGATGACAGTGGCCATATCCGTTATGTGCGTATTGCTGAGGGTGGTCTGATCGCTGGGCCCAACAATGAAATTAATGGTCTGACCCTTCAGGGTGTCGGCTATGGTACCGAAATTGAATATGTGCAGGTTCATGGTAATCAGGATGATGGCATTGAGTGGTTTGGCGGTACAGCTAACGTTAAATATGCTGTGCTCACTAACAATGACGATGACGATATAGATTTCGATGAGGGTTATCAGGGTAATATTCAGTATGCACTGATTATCAAGAACCAAACTGCTGGTGCTACACCAGTGGGTTCTAACGACCCGCGCGGTATCGAGCTTAACTCTTCTGACGAAGACTATACTCCAGAGACTGCTGGTGTCATTGCCAACGTAACCATTATCGGTGGCGACGCGGCTAACAGCGCCGGTGAGTTTGGTATGCGTCTGCGCGGTTCGGTCACTGCAGCTATCCATAACTCTGCGGTGACTGGCTACGACGTGACCTGTGCCCGTATCGATGATTCCGATCACGACAACGACAGCGCAACGGCCAAGATTGATACACCAATCACTTTGAATAATTTTATCTGTGATACTTCTGGTGTGGCATTTAACAAAGAACTGCCTGTTTCTACAGACAGCGTGATTGAAGAGGGCATTAGCTTTGACAGCAACTACGCTATTGTTAATGCAGCAGCTTCCCTGGACGCGGCAACAGCTATCACCGCACAGGACAACGGCTCTTCATTTGTCTTTGATGAAACAAACTTTGTCGGTGCTGTTGACCCATCTGAAGCAGTGGCCTGGTGGGCTGGTTGGACTATCCCCGGTTCAGTCGCCGCAGAGGAAACTGCCACAGAGGCATCATTTGCTAGCTGTAACTCGTCTAAAACAGTCTGTACTCTCAAGGGTAATGTAGATCAGGACTACACCATGGTCGCTGGTGTTGAATATCGCCTTGACGGAGTGGTGACTGTAGGTTCTGGTAATGTGGAGATCACTTCCCAGGCTGAAATGGACGCCATTCAGGCGGCAGGTGTGACACTGACTATTCGTGCAGGTGTTAATATCAACGCATTTTCAGATGGCGTTCTTTTGGTTACTCGCGGGTCCAAGTTGATTGCCAATGGGTCTGCCACAAGCCCAATTACTTTTAGTTCTATTGATCCTGATTACGATGGCATGGGCGAATGGGGTGGTGTTGTGATCCAAGGTTTCGCCCCACAGTATGGTCAGGGTGGAACAGGTGCCTGTTTTGCCGACGGCGAAAGCTGGTGCAATATCCTCGGTGAAGGCGGTGACTTTGTTCAGGAATATGGTGGCAACGTACCAGCCGACAACAGCGGTATTATCCGTTACGTGCGTATCGCTGAGGGCGGCCTGATCGCTGGACCCAACAATGAAATTAATGGTCTGACCCTTCAGGGAGTTGGTCACGGCACCCTGATTGACTATGTTCAGGTTCATGGTAACCAGGACGACGGTATTGAATGGTTTGGCGGCACAGTCAATGTTAAACATGCGCTGCTCACCAACAATGACGATGACGACATTGATTTTGACGAGGGTTATCAGGGCAATATTCAGTATGCACTGATTATCAAGAACCAAACTGCTGGTGCTACACCAGTGGGTTCTAACGACCCGCGCGGTATCGAGCTTAACTCTTCTGACGAAGACTATACTCCAGAGACTGCTGGTGTCATTGCCAACGTAACCATTATCGGTGGCGACGCGGCTAACAGCGCCGGTGAGTTTGGTATGCGTCTGCGCGGTTCGGTCACTGCAGCTATCCATAACTCTGCGGTGACTGGCTACGACGTGACCTGTGCCCGTATCGATGATTCCGATCACGATAACGACAGTGCCACGGCTAAGATTGATACGCCAATCACCATGAGAAACTTCCTCTGTGATACTGCTGGCACAGCCTTTAACAAAGAAGAGCCTGTGAGTACAGATTCAGTTATATTGGAGGCGGTTGTTCTAGATGCCAATAAGGCGATTACTAATGCATCGGCATCGGTGACTGCTGAGGCCATCACGGCTCAGGACAATGGGTCATCTTTTGTCTTTGACTCAACCGACTATATTGGTGCTGTTAAAGCAGGTGAAACACCTTGGTATAGCGGCTGGGCAATTACGGGTTCAGTGCAATAAACAAGGCTGCAATTGAAAGACTAAAAGGCTCCTATCTAGGAGCCTTTTTTTATTCTAATCATTACCGAATAGAACGCCCCTTTGATCTTACAGATCATGCTCTTTTGTCGGTTTTCGGTATCTAACCTCGTCAAAATACTGTTTACTCCGCAAAATTCTCCAAAATAATAAATACACAAAGCGGAAACTCCTATGCGCACTATTAACCTGATTTCTCTAGCCGCCTGTCTGTCGTTTTTGTCAGCCTGTGGAGGCGGCGGTGGAGGTGGCAGTGCACCAGCATCACCCAATGTTCCAGTTAACCAAGCACCCTCTCTGGTTGTTGATGCAGAGGTTTCTGTTCTTGAGGGCACCACAGCCATTGCCATAGCCAGTGGCACGGACCCGGAAAATAGCAGCCTGAGTTATAGCCTGTCGGACGGGGCCGATAGAGAGCTGTTCGAGATTTCCTCCACCGGCAGTATTAATTTTATTGCCGCGCCAGACTTTGAGGCACCCACTGATGCGGATGCAAACAATCGCTATGACCTGACTGTTGAGTTGTCTGATAGTCAGGGAGCCACAGATAGCCAGAGCATGGTGGTGACGGTGACCAATGCGGTAGAGGGGCGTGTTGTGGATGGCCCTCTCTCTGATAGTTTGGTATTTATTGATCTCAACAATAACCTTGTAGCCGACGCTGATGAACCCACCGCCAAGACGGATAGTCTGGGTTATTTTCAGTTACCCGAGCCAGTGATCGATGACATTGCCCGGTTGGTGGCATTGGGCGGCACTGATATCAATACCGATGTGGTACTCAGCGAGTTGGCACTGATAGCTGATCTGCCCGCCGACCTCAGCAGTGCAGCTATTATTTCACCGCTCAGCTCGGTACTTGCCGGAGCCAGCAGTGCTGAAGTCAAGGCTGCAATACTGAGTGCCCTGGGGTTTGATGGAACGCTGGATGAATTTCTGGCTATGGATATCTGGGCGCTGGCTGAGGCTCAGGACAATAATGGCTTGCGGCTGCAGCGTCTCAATCAGCAGATAGCGCTGGTGATGACCACTATTCAATCACTGGATCAGGATCGCCTCGCCTCAGAATTGCCAGGCCTTGCTGAGGATGTGGCTGCGGCGATCGCCGAGCAAATTAGCATCAGCGGCGATATCAATTTACAGTCCACCACCCAGCTTATCGAGATTGTCAATGCCGCCCTGCCAGATCTGGACTCTCTGTCTCTGCTGGCGATTGCTGCTGTGGCTGACACCATGGCGGATATCAATGAACTTTTGGCTGGTGACAGCCTAGACCTCACGTCAGACGACGCCATTGCATTGGTCCAAACCCTACAGACAGAGTTGCTGTCCGCCGTTGCTGATCTGGCCGCGTCAGTGACCGATCTGATTCAGTTTATTGCCGAGGCCAGCCTAGACAATCTTTTCTCTGGTAATCCGCTGTATGTATCCCAGATACCTCCGACCGATAATACTGATGGTGATTCCGCTATTCTGGTCGATGGCATGGTCGCCGATTTGTGGGGAGGAAACTTAAAGTTCTCTGCTTTTGATGAGCGCCAAGACTATGGTGACTGCACGGACGAGCAGGCCGGCACAGAGAGCTGCGATAGTATTGATTGGCAAGTAGTCTCGGACTCTGACAAAGGCGATGTCTTACAAGTCAGTTATACCGACAGTGCAGGGCATGCGGGTATTGTAGTGGGCCCTGGGCCCGCGGTGGATCTCAGTGATTACAGCAATGGTTCGCTAAAGTTTGATATCAAAGTGGTCAGTAAAGGGGCTGATGGTTT
Organism: Porticoccaceae bacterium; assembly: GCA_038135995.1. Lineage (GTDB taxonomy): Bacteria > Pseudomonadota > Gammaproteobacteria > Pseudomonadales > Porticoccaceae > HTCC2207. Next base: position 3,929 of record JAYPYO010000021.1, on the reverse strand, counting down.
GTCCGGCGGCTTCTATATCAAGTTGGAAACTACCCCGGACAGCAACTCAGGGGAAATTGCGGTTTCACAGATTGCCGCCAATGGAAACTGGGAGTCGATCAGCGTTCCCATGTCCACACTTACTGCCAGCGGTGGGCTAAAGTTGAGCAGCGTCACCGCGCCACTGGTATTTTTCCCGGCATTTCGCACCGGCCCGGGCCTGGTTTATTTAATCGATAATGTACGTTTCTCTGGCCTGGCCGATGGGGCAGAGCAGCCCGCAGCAGGCAGCGGTGTAGATCCGCAAAACCCCAGCTCATATTCTGTGACCGCCTATGGCGCAGGTAATGTAGCCGATGGCATTAACCCCAATAGCTATCGCTGTGTCTACGATTTTGGAAACTGGATTTACAATGCCGGTGTGGTAGAGCCCGGTATTGACGACTGCAACACTGATACCAATATTCCCGTGGGTACACCAACGCCACTGTCACCACAGTTGACTGGCCCTGCACAGGAAAAACCTACACCCACCCATAAATGGTGGGGCTCAATCTCCTTCCTGGGCGAGATGCAGACCGGCAATGCGGACCAGGCAGCCTATATCACGCCAGACCCCTTTATCGCTCGAGTGACAGAGAAAGGTGTTCGCCTGTTAAGCATTCCTGGCGGCCTGGGCCCTTACAGCGATGGCTTTATGTACCAGATTCCCGATCCCTTTGTGGAGGTATTTGATGGTATGGCCGTGGGCAATACTGACCACAGCAATCTCAATGCCTATCTCAAGGATCACAGTGATGGCTCGGTCACCATTATGTGGAAATCTGGAGATTCCGATGTCATGGAAGCCACCTTTGTTCATGGCTCGCCCTATGCCTACTTCAAAGCCTATGAGGGTGATCTGGTGTTGCGTACCCTGCGCGCAGACAGTGGTGAAAAGGGTATTTTTTATAATCAGGGCAATAGCCTGGGTGTCTGGACCAGCGTGGCGGGCAATCTCAACAACTTCCTGATTACTGGGCAGGGCAGTACTAGCTTCGCCAACAGCAGCAGCAATGAAATCACTGTCAGTAATGAGGCTAAAGAATTTACCCTGGCCTATCTGCCCGCTTCAGGTGCAGGTAATGCCAGCAGTGCGATGATTAGTTATTTTGAGGCTCGGGCGCGCAATGTGGTTGCAGCGGTAAATATTGATTACAGCGTTGATCGCAACACCAATACCGTTAATGTTAGCCATGCCTATTTGGATGCTCAGGGTTCAGCGGTGGATACAGTGGTAGGCATGTTGCCACTGCACTGGAAAAACAGCAGCCAGCAGACTTCAGATTACAAGGTGCGCAGTGCTCGAGGTATCACCAAATTTACTCAGACTGACCGCTTCAACTACAACCTGCCCTTTGTAGGCGTGCTGCCAACCATGCCCTCTATTGATAACAGCTTTGATCAGACAACTTTACAAGATTTGGTTACTGAGTTTATTGATCAGGGGTCAGCTGCCTGGAATAACCGCACAGATACCTACTGGGCGGGCAAGAACTACGGCAAGGTGGCTGAGCTGGCGGCTATAGCTGGCTCTATTGGCATGGACGCAGAGCAGGCCCAGTTGATCGACTGGCTCAAAATCGAATTAGCCGATTGGTTCACGGCGGATACAGGCGGCTCTCTGGACAGCAATAAGTATTTTTCCTACGACGAGACCTGGAATACATTACTGGGTTTTGAAGAGTCATTTGGCTCTCATCAGCGCCTCGCCGATCACCATTTCCACTATGGCTACTTTGTGCGTGCCGCCGCGGAAATCTGTCGGGTCGATGTTGCCTGGTGCGGTGATGACCAGTATGGACCCATGATCGAGTTGTTAATCCGCGACTATGCGGCAGATGACGATGACGACATGTTCCCGCCTACGCGCAATTTTGATCCGGCCAATGGATTTTCCTGGGCCGATGGTCGCGTCAACTTTACCCGCGGCAACAACAATGAATCTACCTCTGAGGCAGCCACTGCCTACGGAGCGATTATTTTGTATGGCCTGACCACCGGCAACAATGCACTGGTAGAAAAAGGCATGTACCTGCATGCCTCCACCTCCGCAGCCTACTGGGAGTACTGGAATAATATCGATGGCTATAACAATGTCAGTGCCGATGCCGATAACTTCCCGGCCAGCTATGACAAGATTACCACCTCCATTATCTGGGGTGATGGCGCGGTGTTCTCTACCTGGTTTAGTGCGGCCTATGCCCATATTCTGGGTATTCAGGGATTGCCCTCAAGCCCATTGATTTTGCATGTGGCCCAGTATGCTGACTATATGCAAGACTATGTGACACTGGGGCTCAGTGAGTCATCCAACAACAAGCCATCGGGCCTGATCGATGATCAGTGGCGCGATCTATGGTGGAATCTCTGGGCCATGGTGGATGCCGATGCGGCGATTGCCGACTACAACACAGTTAGCAGCTATGAGCCTGAAGCCGGTGAGACCAAGGCCCATACCTACCACTGGATACATACCTTTAGCGCACTGGGACAGTTGCAGACAGGTACTGGCACCCTGACCGCAGATTATCCTGCGGCATTGGCTTTTGTAAAAGATGGGGTGACTACCTATGTGGTGTACAACTTTTCCAATCAGGAGCTGGCAGTAAGCTTCAGTGATGGCCATACGTTGATGGCCGCGCCCCAGGCATTTACCCTGACTAAGCCTTAGTCGGGGTAAAACCCCCAGGCACTACTTTTAGGCAGTAGTGCTTGGGCGCTGTTTAACCTGTTGGTACCAGCGTTGCAGGTTGCTGCACTCCTCAGGAATGCTCTTTTTCACCCAGCGGGCAAACTCAACCACAGTAAACCCAGTAATATCGGCGACCGAGAAATAATCCCCAACCATATATTGGTTGGCGGCCAGGTGGGCATCAAAGTCCGAGAAAAAATTATCCAGTCTCAGCATGCCTCGCTCCGACAGGGCGGGAATCTGAGCATAATTATGGGGCCCGGGCATAGCTCGATTAACAAAGCCCGGCGTCGCATTTCTAAAGGCTTCCATGACTGCGACCATACCATTGGCCTGTAGCTGATCATTGATAGCATCCACCTTGGCGCGCTCTACTGGGTCGCGGCCAAACAGAGGCGTGTCTGGATATGTCTCCTCCAGATAGCGGCATATGGCCATGACCTGCGCGAGACGGGTGCCATCGTCCAGCTCGAGAACCGGCACCTGCCCCAGGGGATTAATTTTGAGGAATTCCTCGGTCAACTGCTCGCCGCTCATCAGATCGACCTGAACCGTATCGATCTCTATCCCTTTTTCAGCCATCAGTATTCTGACTCGCCTCGGGCTGGGGGCTGTTGTGCAATCATAGAATTTCATGGCTTGGCCTCTTATGGTTATTTGATGGCGCGACCTGGCAGCTTCAGCAGCGCTAGTCGTTGTTCAATCGCTTGTAATATGCCAGCGCTGTCTAAGCCAGTTGCGGCCAACTGCTGTGAATGGCTGCCATGATCAATAAACAGATCCGGCAGACCCAGATGCAGCACCGGCATAACAATACCCTGCTGGGCTAAATATTCACTGACAGCAGCTCCAGCGCCACCGGCAATGCTATTTTCCTCAACGGTAACCAGCAACTGATGATCAGCTGCCAGTTGGCTGATTAATTCTTCATCTATGGGTTTTACAAAACGCATATCGGCAACGCTGGCGTTTAGGCTATCGGCAACTTCCAGGGCAGTAGTCAGCCTGGTGCCAAAGTTAAGAATAGCCACCTGAACACCGCTGCGACGCATAACACCTTTACCCAGAGGCAGCGCGGTCATGGTTTTTTCAATCACAGTACCAGGGCCAGTTCCCCGGGGGTACCTGACAGTCGCCGGGCCCTGATGGATAAACCCTGTGTACAGCAGTTGGCGGGTCTCATTTTCATCGGAGGGGGTCATAACCAGCATATTGG
>JAYPYO010000020.1:13140-33202 GCA_038135995.1 Porticoccaceae bacterium | reverse complement strand
CGCGAATCACCGGCAGACCGGGCAGCGGGCGAATCACCAGCTTATTGCCCTTCACCGCCTCTGACAGCGGGGTAATGCAGGCCAGGCCGTTTTTGCCTGAGATATTAACGCCGTCAGAACCACAGACACCTTCGCGGCAGGAGCGACGGAATGTCAGGGTTGGATCTTCGGCTTTAAGCTTCTCCAACACATCCAGAACCATCACATCTTTACCCTGAGTATCTACCTTAAAGTCTTGCATATAAGGCTCAGAGTCCACTTCCGGGTTATAGCGATAAATACTTACATTCAACATAATTCAGTCAGCCCCAATTAATAGGTTCGTACTTTAGGTTCAAAAGCTTCGCGGGTTTTCAGCGTAAAGTTTACATCGCGCTTGCCCAGAGTCTTGCTCTCGGGGAAATACACCGAGTGGCACAGCCAGTTCTCGTCATCGCGCTCCTGGAAGTCTTCACGGGCGTGAGCGCCGCGGCTCTCGGTGCGACCCTCAGCCGCGATCGCAGTAGCTTCCGCGGTGGCAAATAGATTCTGCAGCTCCAGGGCTTCGATACGGGCGGTATTAAAGGCATTGCTCTTATCCTCAAGCACCACATTCTCGATACGAGGGCGCAGAGCATTGAGCTTCTCAATACCCTCTTTCATAAAGTCGCCACGACGGAATACACCGAAGTAGTTCTGCATAATAGTCTGCAGCTCGGCACGCAGCACCGAGGCCTTCTCACCACCCTCAGAATTATTAATGCGGTTGAGATTGACCATGGCGCGTTCAATATCTTCTTCACTGGCATCTTTAAGGTTGATGCCTTCACGCAGCTGCTTCTCGATAAACATACCAGAGGCGCGACCAAACACCACCAGATCCAGCAGCGAGTTGCCACCCAGACGGTTAGCGCCGTGCACAGAGACACAGGCAGCCTCACCGCAGGCATAAAAGCCGTCAATCACCTGGTCATTGCCATCTTTATCAATGGTCAGCGCCTGACCATCCACATTGGTGGGGATACCACCCATCATATAGTGACAGGTAGGCACCACAGGAATAGGCTCTTTAACCGGATCGGCATGGGCAAAGGTGCGCGACAGCTCAAGAATACCCGGCAGCTTGGCATTGAGGGTTTCTTCACCCAGATGATCAAGCTTGAGGAATACATGGTCGCCATTTTCACCACAGCCGCGGCCTTCAAGAATCTCCAGTACCATAGAGCGGGCAACCACATCACGGCCAGCCAGATCCTTAGCATTGGGGGCATAACGCTCCATAAAGCGCTCGCCATCCTTATTGATTAGATAGCCACCCTCACCGCGACAGCCCTCAGTCACCAAGGTGCCTGCGCCGTGAATGCCAGTTGGGTGGAACTGCCACATCTCAATATCCTGCACCGGGAAGCCGGCGCGCAGTGCCATGCCCACACCGTCGCCGGTGCAGATATGTGCATTAGTTGTGGAAGCATAGATACGCCCTGCTCCGCCAGTGGCAAATACAGTAGCTTTGGATTTTACATAGACCGTTTCACCGGTCTCGATATTGATCGCCACAACACCAACCACAGCGTTATCAGCATTTTTAACAATATCCACCGCATACCATTCATTGAGGAATGTGGTTTCGTTTTTCAGGTTGCCCTGATACAGGGTGTGCAACAGCGCATGACCGGTTCTGTCGGCCGCCGCACAGGTGCGCGCCGCCTGACCGCCATTGCCAAAGTCTTTTGACTGGCCGCCGAAAGGACGCTGATAGATACGCCCCTGCTCGGTGCGCGAGAAAGGCAGACCCATATGCTCCAGCTCAAAGATCGCCTCTGGGCCGGTCTGGCACATATATTCAATGGCTTCCTGGTCACCAATATAGTCAGAGCCTTTAATGGTGTCATACATATGCCACTGCCACTGATCATTGGGGTCATCACTGGCAATCGCACAGGTAATACCGCCCTGGGCAGATACAGTATGTGATCGGGTTGGGAAGACTTTGGTGATTACTGCTGTTTTATAACCGGATTGCGCCAGCTGAAGTGCTGCACGCATGCCAGAACCGCCACCACCGACGATTACGGCATCAAAACTCATCGTTCTAATATTAGCCATGGACTTAAATTCCCCAGAGAATATCGATAGCCCAGACCACGTAGAGCAAGGTAATTGCAATCATGCCTAGCTGAAAAAAGATACGGATCGCAGTGGCCTTTGGCCCAATCAACCTGACCGTAATATAGTCGGTTAGCACACACCAGATACCAATCCAGGCATGGGCGGCAATGCTTAGGATAGTAGCCAGGCTAAACATGCGCATGAGCAGCGAACTGTTTAACTCTGCCCACTGAGCGTAATTAAGGTTTGGGTTGCTGATAAAGTAGCCAACAATAAACACCAGATAGGCGGTCATTACCCAGGCGCTAATGCGCTGGATCATCCAGTCAGACAGGCCGCTGCGGCCGAGGCTTGTTACTGTAGTAACCATTATAAAATCCACCATGTAATAAGAGCGATAGCAACAACGGCCAACACAACCGCGGCCCAGGCACTGTTGCGGCCGCTGGAAAAGTTATCTTCACCTACACCGAAGTCCATAATCAGATGGCGGATACCGGCAATGGCATGATAGGCCAGCGCAGCCAGGCTGCCCCAGAGAATAAACTGACAGATCGGGTTGCTGAGCAACTGCCCCAGGTCATTAAAGCTCTGCTCAGATGCCAAGCTGCTCTCCAGCATCCACAGAAAGATACCCACAGCAAAAAACATAATTACACCGGAAATCCGGTGAGTAATGGAAACAAGGGAAGTAATTGGAAGCTTAATGGTCCCAATATCTAGATTGACTGGTCTTTTTTTATCCACGACAGGTAGTACCTTAAAAAGATGATCCGCATCAACGGAAATGGATTTAAGTAAACAGCGTAACGGCCAGAACCAGGATGGTCATGCTCAGACCGGGACTTTGATGGCGGTGCAGTATAGTGACCTGACCATCTAAATTCAATTCACAAAAGCTATAAAACCAATTCAAAAAACTAATACACCGCCAGACTACCCACAGAGGTTTTCGTGACTCATGGTTCTCATTAAATATGATAGGGAGCAGCATAGGCTCTAGTCTGCAGCAGAGGGCATTCAAAAGGTGAATAACAACTATCCAGCAGCGATTACAGCCTTTAACAACAGGCTCCTATAGGTAGCTGGTCAATGGGTTTGAGTTGACAATTTAGCCTGAGCATCTATGATTGCAGTCGTTTTTCCATCCCCATTCCATCAAGGTTTTTCTGAGGACCCCGTATGACCGATCGCAAAGCAACCCTGACTATCGACGGCGAAGCGCCCATTGAGCTGCCCATTTATAGCGGCACCAGAGGCCAAGATGTTATCGACGTAGGCACCCTTGGTAGCCATGGCTTCTTTACCTATGACCCAGGTTTTTCGGCCACTGCAGCCTGTCAGTCCGATATTACCTATATCGATGGCAACAAAGGTGTGCTGTTGCACCGCGGCTACCCTATCGAGGAGCTAGCGGCAAAATCTGACTACCTGGAAACCTGCTACCTGCTGCTGGAAGGCGCACTGCCCAATGCAGAGCAAAAAGCAGAATTTGAAAACACTATTAAATATCACACCATGGTCAACCGCTCGGTAGAGCAATTTATCAGCGGCTTCCGCTACGATGCTCACCCCATGGCTATGCTCTGTGGCGTAGTGGGTGCCATGTCATCGTTCTACCATGACTCGCTGGATATCACCAACGAAAAGCACCGCAAGATCTCGGCTCATCGCCTGATTGCCAAGATCCCAACCATTGCCGCCATGTGCCACAAGCACTTTACCGGCCAGCCATTTATCTACCCGGATAACAGCCTGTCATACTCAGAGAACTTCCTGCATATGATGTTTGGCACCCCCTGCGAGCCCTACAAGGTAGAGCCAGCCATTGCCCGGGCTATGGACCGTATCTTCCTGCTGCACGCCGACCATGAGCAAAATGCCTCTACGTCTACAGTGCGTCTGGCGGGATCTACTGGCGCCAACCCATTCTCCTGTATTGCAGCTGGTATCGCAGCCCTCTGGGGACCGGCTCACGGCGGCGCTAACGAAGCCGTACTGGATATGCTCGAACAGATTGGTCACGAAGACAATATCTATGATTTTCTCGCCAGGGCCAAGGACAAAGACGACCCGTTCCGCCTGATGGGCTTTGGTCACCGCGTCTACAAAAACTACGATCCCCGCGCCACAGTAATGCGTGAGAGCTGTGACGAGGTATTGGAAGTGCTGGGCCTAGAAAATGACCCACTGTTCCGCCTGGCCAAAAAGCTCGAAAAGATTGCCCTGGAAGACGAGTACTTTGTGTCCAAGAAGCTCTACCCCAACGTCGACTTCTACTCAGGTATTATCTTGAAAGCTCTGGGTATTCCGGTAGAGATGTTTACCGTAATCTTTGCCACAGGCCGCACCGTGGGCTGGATTTCTCACTGGAACGAGATGATTACTCACCCCTACCGTATTGGCCGTCCTCGCCAGCTGTACACAGGCGAAGATGTGCGCGAGTACACCGCAGTTGAAGACAGATAAGCGCCGTATCAGCACAGCAACAGCGCAACAAAAAAGGCAGCCCAGGCTGCCTTTTTTGTTGTCTGAGTAGTTGGCTGTCTAGCCCTGACCCAGGGTTTCAGCCACCCAGTCATCTACCAGGTCTTCAAGTACACTGAGCGGCACAGCGCCATTGCTCAGCACCACCTCGTGATAGCCGCGAATATCAAACTTATCACCCAGGGCAACGCGGGCTTTTTCCCGCAGCTCCAGCAACTTAATCATGCCCACCTTATAGGCCGTAGCCTGACCGGGCATAATCATATAGCGCTCAATCGCCTTGGTATTAGCCTCCACAGAGCTGGAGGTATTGGCCGTCAGATAATCAATCGCCTCCTCTCTGGTCCAGCGCTTGTGATGCACACCAGTATCCACCACCAGCCGGCAGGCTCGCCAGATTTCCATGCTCAGGCGACCAAAATCTGAGTAGGGGTTGCTGTACAGCCCCATCTCTTTGGGAATATATTCCGAATACAGCCCCCAGCCCTCTGCATAGGCAGTGTAGCCACCGTGGCGACGGAACATGGGCAGCCCCTGCTGCTGCTGAGAAATAGTGCCCTGCATATGGTGCCCGGGAATGCCCTCATGGTAAGCCAGCGCCTCAAGATCATAGGTGGGCATATCCTGCATGCGGTAGAGATTGGCATAGTAGATACCGGGCCTTGAGCCGTCTTTGGCAGGCCGCTGATAAAACGCCCGGCCCGCCGACTTTTCACGAAATGCCTCAACCGCCTTAACCTTTAGTCTGGCCTCTGGCTTGGAGTAAAACAGCTCATCCAGGCGCCCCTCCATCTCGTCAATCACCCGAGTCGCCTCATCCAGATAGGTCTGGCGCCCCTCCTCGGTATCAGCCAGATAAAACTGCGGGTCGGTGCGCATAAAGGCAAAGAAATCCTGCAGATCACCTGCAAAACCCACCTGCTGCATAATGTCGCGCATCTCATCCTGAATACGCGCCACCTCATCCAGACCCAGCTGGTGGATTTGATCAGCTGTCATATCCGTGGTGGTCATACGCCTGAGCGCATTGGCATAATAGGCGGCGCCATCGGGCAGGCGCCAGACCCCAAAGTTGCCCTCAGCGCGCTCACCCAGCGCTTGCAGCGCCTCGATCAGCATCAGGTAAGCCGGCGCAAACTGCTCTGCCAGAGCCAGATTAAGCTGGTCTATCAGATCAGCTTTCACAGCAGCATCCAGCTCAAGTTTATCCAGCTTGCCTGTAAAATCAATTAGCAGCGGGTTGTCAGCGCCATCATCAGCAATTCCGGCAATAATATTGCGGCTATCGCGAATGCTATGGGGGAACACAAATTTGGGCGCAATAATGCCCCTGTCGGCGCGGATATTTAAATCCTCAACCACATGGCCCAGCACCTCAGGCACAGCACGCACCCGGGCAATATAGGCCTCAGCCTCGGACACATTGGCAATTAGATGCTGGTTAATCAGAAAGCTGGGAATACTGGAGTGCACACCAAACATCTGATTGATCGGGTAGCCATGATAGCGCCACTGGCTATCAGCCAGGCCATGCTCCAGGCGCTGCCTGTACAGAGTTAAACTCAGTGCCGCCGTAGCATCCACAGCCTGGCCATCAATCGACTCCAGCCTCGCCAAATGGTCCTTGCTCATAGCCAGATTACGATCGTAGGAGGCCTGGGAGTAGTCATCCCACTCGTCGTAGCGCTCGCGTATGCCCATATAGGTCATATATTCGGGGCTTTCGCGCAGAGTCTCCATAAATAGCTCATCGTAGAGAGCATTGGCTTGCTCAGAGTCGATCTTAGCCGGCCCACAGGCGCTAAGCAGTGCCGCAGCGGCCAGCAGTAAGAGGGCAACAAGGGGTTGAGTCGGCTTTATCATAATAGAGGTCAAAGTGCTTTAGAAACTCAGTATGGTATACGCAAAACCCAGCCAACAGGCTTACCCCATTGGGGTTGGGCTCAACAGGGACTATTTAGCCCACAGGGCCAGAGTGGAACCTGAACTCCGTATCAGGCTGTTGGATTAGCTGCTGCTCACAGGCAGCAAACAGGGCAATACGATCATCAATACCCTGCTCTCCCGCGGCCTTTTTGGCCAGCTTGAGATAGTCCTGATAGTGGCGCCCCTCAGACTTCAGCAATGAGCTGTAAAACTCCTCCAGCTCAGTATCCAGATAGGGGGCCAGCCGCGCAAAGCGCTCGCAAGAGCGCGCCTCAATAAAGGCACCAATCACCAGCATATCCACCAGCTTGCCCGGGTCATTGGCCCGCGCCTGCTCGCGCATACCAGCCGCATAGCGCGACGCCGAGATATGCAGATACTCAATATTGCGGCGTTTCATAATCGCAATCACCTGCTCAAAATGGCGCATCTCTTCTCGCGCCAGGCGCGACATCTTGTTGAGCAGCTCAAAGTTATCCGTGTAGCGGTAGATCAGGTTAAGCGCCGTGCTGGCGGCCTTTTTTTCACAGTTGGCATGGTCGATCAGCATTAGAGCCTGATTATCCAGAGCATTTTCCAGCCATTGATCTGGCGTGGCGCAGGGTAAAAAGGCCTGAATTTCCTGCAGAGCATTGGCAGTGGTAGATTGTTTTAAAGCGGTGGTCATAAATGTGGTTTATCTAATTGGTTGGTCTTAACAGGCGGTCATTATAGCCTTCTGCTGACAAATAATGGCTATAACTGAATATTCTGTAAATAAACTACAGATTCACGTACAATCGCGCACCGAATCCAGTGGTCTGTGCCACTGCCGAATCCCACAAATTTTTTAAAGGAGAAGCACCCAGTGCTAGAAGCCTATCGCGCCCATGTGGCAGAACGCGCCGAACAAAACATTCCCCCCAAGCCATTGGACCCAGAATGGACCGCAGGGCTGGTTGAGTTATTAAAAAACCCACCAGCGGGTGAAGAAGAGTTTCTGCTCGACCTGATAGCCAATCGCGTACCCCCAGGGGTAGACGAAGCCGCCTATGTTAAGGCCGGTTTTTTAAGCGCTATTGTCAATGGCGAAGCCAGCTCTCCCCTGATTGATCGCAGCGCCGCCGTCACATTGCTGGGCAATATGCATGGTGGCTACAACGTAGCTACACTGGTTGCCCTGCTGGACGATGCCGAACTGGCAGCCCAGGCGGCACAAGAGCTGAAAGGCACCCTCCTGGTATTTGACGCCTTCCACGATGTGGCAGAAAAAGCCGATGCCGGCAACGATCAGGCCAAGGCTGTCATGCAGAGCTGGGCCGATGCCGAGTGGTTTACATCCAACGATGCCGTGCCTCAGAGCGTTAAGGTGGCGGTATTTAAAGCCACGGGTGAAATCAACACAGACGACCTGTCGCCAGCACAGGATGCCTGGTCGAGACCAGATATCCCACTGCACGCCCGCGCCATGTTTAAAATGACCCGCGACGGCATGCACCCCGAAGAGCACGGTGTAACCGGCCCCATGACCCAGATCGAAGAGCTAAAAGCCCGCGGCCTGCCCGTGGCCTTTGTCGGCGACGTAGTGGGCACAGGCTCATCGCGTAAATCTGCTACAAACTCAGTGCTGTGGTTTTTTGGTGAAGATATGCCCGGCGTGCCCAACAAGCGCTCAGGCGGCATTTGCTTTGGTGGCAAAGTAGCTCCGATCTTCTTTAACACTATGGAAGACGCCGGTGCACTGGTCTTTGAAGCCCCGGTAGACAAAATTCATAACGGCGATGTGATTGAGATCTTCCCCTACGAGGGCAAGATCCTTAACGAAGCCGGCGAAGTGATCTCTGAGTTTGAACACAAGTCCGACGTGATTCTGGATGAAGTCCAGGCCGATGGCCGTATCAACCTGATTGTTGGCCGCGGTCTAACCCAGCGTGCCCGCGAGCATATGGGTCTGCCTCCCTCAGATGTATTCCGTCAGCCAACTGCACCGGTTGATTCCGATGCAGGTTACACATTGGCCCAGAAAATGGTCGGTAAAGCCTGTGGCGTCGAAGGTATTCGCCCCGGCACCTACTGCGAACCCAAGATGACCACCGTGGGCTCCCAGGACACCACTGGCCCCATGACCAGAGATGAGCTTAAAGATCTGGCTTGCCTGGGCTTCTCAACGGATCTGGTGATGCAGTCCTTCTGCCACACCGCAGCCTACCCCAAGCCCGTCGATATCAGCACCCAGCACAGCCTGCCCGACTTTATTATGAACCGCGGCGGTGTATCCCTGCGCCCGGGCGACGGCATTATTCACAGCTGGCTAAACCGTATGCTGCTGCCCGACACAGTGGGCACAGGTGGCGACTCCCACACCAGATTCCCCATGGGTATTTCATTCCCAGGTGGTTCTGGTCTAGTGGCTTTCGCCGCAGCAACCGGTGTTATGCCACTGGATATGCCAGAGTCTGTGCTGGTGCGCTTTAAAGGCAAAATGCAGCCCGGTATCACCTTGCGCGACCTGGTACATGCCATCCCTTACTACGGCATTAAAGAAGGTTTGCTGACCGTAGAAAAGAAAGGCAAAAAGAACTTCTTTAGCGGCCGCATTCTGGAAATTGAAGGCGAAGGCATTGAAGGCCTGACCGTAGAGCAAGCCTTTGAGCTCTCCGACGCCTCTGCAGAGCGCTCCGCTGCTGGCTGTACCATTAAGCTGAGTGAAGACTCCGTGGCCGAGTACCTGCGCTCCAATATCACTCTGCTGCGCTGGATGATTGCCGAAGGCTATGGCGATGTGCGTACTCTCGAGCGCCGCGTGCGCAAGATGGAAGAATGGCTGGCCGAGCCTACCCTGATGTCAGCGGATGCCAACGCAGAATATGCCGCGGTTATCGAAATTGACCTGGCCGATATTAAAGAGCCCATCGTCTGCTGCCCCAATGACCCAGACGACGCCAAGCTGCTGTCAGAAGTGGCTGGCGACAAAGTCGACGAAATCTTTATCGGCTCCTGCATGACCAATATCGGCCACTTCCGCGCCGCAGGCAAACTCCTCGACGAAGCCGGCTCGGTGGATTCCCGGTTCTGGATCTGCCCACCTACCCGTATGGATGCCCATACACTGATGGAGGAAGGCTACTACAATATCTACGGTAAAGTCGGCGCCCGCACCGAGATGCCCGGCTGTTCACTCTGTATGGGTAACCAGGCCCGGGTACTGGCTGGCGCAACCGTGCTGTCGACCTCAACCCGCAACTTCCCCAACCGTTTAGGTGATGGCGCCAATGTCTACCTCACCAGTGCCGAGCTGGCCTCGGTGGGCGGTATTCTGGGCAAGCTGCCAACCCCTGCTGAGTATATGGAATATGCCGGCAAGATTGACTCTATGTCAGACGAGATCTACCGCTATATGAACTTCGACCAGATCGAGTCATTCCAGAAATCAGCCGAGGAAGGCAAGCTGATTGCGGCGGAGCAGATTGTAGAGGTGGCCGGCGCTTAGTTTCGGTCATCCTGAGCCAAGCAAAGGATCTCCCTTCGAGACACACCAGGCTGTCACAATATCAGCACATTAAAAAACCCCGCGAAAGCGGGGTTTTTTTTTGCCGAAATCGTTAGGCATATTTACGTATGCCCGCGAAATAACTGCCTATAAAAACACGGACTAGATATAGCCTCAAAGCGGAGTATACTTGATCCACCATAATTCCAAGGAGTGGAGCAATGCCTACAATATCAATGTTTTATGGCGTGATTATAAGGATGTACTATTTCGACAACCAACAGCATAGCCTGCCGCATATTCATGCCCACTATCAAGAACTCAGCGCTGTAATATCAATTCAAGACGGCCGCATATTGGAAGGAAAAATCCCCAAAACTAAGCAGAAATTAGTTGACGCCTGGATGGAAATCCACCGAGAAGAGTTAATGGCCGATTGGCAATTAGCCGTGAGTGGAGATACAGTATTCAAAATAGATCCTTTGAAATAGGAGCGCATATGAATCCTGATATTAAAGTGGCGGAGCCACTCCCAAACTACAAGCTAAAGGTTCAGTTTACTAACAATGAACTGAAAGAGTTTGATGTGACACCCTATTTAAATAAAGGTGTTTTTTCTGAGTTAAAAGACGAAAAATACTTTAAGCAGGTGCGGGTAGCCTTTGGTTCAATCGAATGGCCAAACGAACAAGATTTCAGCAAAGATACTGTTTACCTATTGGGGCGATCGTTAGAAAGCTAATAATCACTTAAGTCGTCCTAAACTACTTTTTCTATCGCCCTAAGCCACCTAGTGACTAAAGATATCTCGATAATTACAGCAACAACCCTTTCAGCTCTAATTCAGCCCCAAAAACCGCAAACCTATTTATTTACCCCCAGCTTTAATCAAGAATAGCCGCTTCATTTAAGGGGTACCATAAGCCGTGTACAGACTGACAAATAACAGCTATCTATCACTACTTAACCTAACCAGTATGCGCCGGTCTCTTGGCATAATATTTATAGCGACCGCGCTAAGCGCCTGTGGCGGTGGCGGCGGATCAGCAGCCCCGACACCAACCCCAATCCAGTTAGATTATGTCCCAGTCGCCATCGACGATACCTACAGCATTGACCAGGATACAGAGCTCAATGCAGATCTCAGCAGCAACGACAATGGGTTGCGAGATACCCCGGTAACCTATAGCCTGGAAAGTGCAGCCACCCATGGCACTGCCACAGTTAATGCCGATGGCACCGCCACCTACAGCCCCAATAGCGGCTACAGCGGCAGCGATAGCTTCAGCTACACAGTAGTGGATACAGACGGCGACAGCGCCACAGCAACGGTTTCAATCAGCATTGCGCCCGACAGCAGCGCCTCCACCTGGCCCGCAGTTAACTCCGTGGTAACCGAGGATGTGGATGCAGCAGTGGCGATTATTTTGGCCGATATGACCCTGGCCGAAAAAGTGGGCCAGATGGTACAGGCAGAAATCAGCCAGGTAACCCCAGCCCAGGTACGCGACTATAACCTAGGCTCAGTGCTCAATGGCGGCGGCTCCTGGCCCAATGGCAAAAACTCCAGCCTGGCCGACTGGGTTAACCTGGCCGATAGCTACTACGAGGCCAGCACAGATACCAGCGACGGCGGCGTGGGCGTGCCAGTGATCTGGGGCACAGATGCCGTGCATGGCCACAACAATGTGATTGGCGCCACCATCTTTCCCCATAATATAGGCCTGGGCGCCACCAACAACCCCAGCCTAATGCGCCAGATTGGCGAAGCCACCGCCCTGGAAGTGGCGGCCACAGGTATAGACTGGGTATTTGCCCCCACCCTGGCCGTAGTGCGCAACGATAGCTGGGGACGCACCTACGAGGGCTACTCAGAAGACCCGGAAATCGTCAAAGCCTATGCCGGAGAGATAGTCACCGGCTTGCAGGGTGATGCCAGCGATCGCTTTGGCCCAGCCCATGTGATAGCCACCGCCAAACACTTTATTGGCGATGGCGGCACCCAAAACGGCGTCGACCAAGGCAACACCGTGGTCACCGAAGCCGAGCTGCGCGATATCCATGGCCAGGGCTACTTCACCGCCCTCGCCGCCGGCGCCCAGACCGTAATGGCCTCCTACAACAGCTGGAACGGCTCAAAGCTCCATGGCAATGACTACCTGCTAACCGACGTGCTAAAACAGCAGATGGGCTTTGACGGCTTTGTAATAGGCGACTGGAACGGCCATGGCCAGGTGCCCGGCTGCGGCGACACCCAGTGCGCCCAGGCGATTATGGCCGGTGTAGATATGATAATGGTGCCCTATGCCTGGCAAGAGTTTATAGCCAACACCATAGCCCAGGTAGAGAGCGGCACCCTGCCCCTGTCGCGCATTGACGACGCGGTAACCCGCATTCTGCGCGTAAAACTGCGCGCCGGCTTTGCCGACAAAGTAAAACCCTCGGCACGCACCCATGCCAACAACAGCGCACTCATAGGCGCAGCGGCCCACCGTGCGATTGCCCGCCAGGCGGTGCGCGAATCCCTGGTACTGCTAAAAAACAGCGACAACCTACTGCCCCTGGCACCCAACACCAACGTACTAGTAGCCGGCAGCGGCGCCAATGATATAGGCCAGCAGAGCGGTGGCTGGACCATTACCTGGCAGGGTACCGGCAATAGCAACAGCAACTTCCCCGGCGCCACCTCCATCTATGCCGGCATAGAGTCCGCCGTAACCGCCGCAGGCGGCACCGCCCGTCTCAGTGCCAATGGCAGCTTTAGCGGCACAGCCCCAGATGTGGCCATAGTGGTATTTGGCGAATCACCCTATGCCGAAGGCGTAGGCGACTTAACCAGCCTCGAGTACCAGCCCGGCAACAAATCAGACCTGGCCCTGCTGCAGTCACTGCGCGACCAGGATATACCAGTGGTATCTATCTTCCTGACCGGCCGCCCGCTGTGGATCAACGCAGAGCTTAACGCCTCCAATGCCTTTGTAGCCGCCTGGCTGCCCGGCACCGAGGGCGCAGGCGTGGCCGACGTAATATTTAAAACCCCCGCCGGCGCCACCAACCATGAGTTTAGCGGCAAGCTGTCTTTCTCCTGGCCCAATAGCGCCAACCAGTTTGCGCTAAACCGCAACGACAGCAGCTACGACCCCCTATTTGCCTATGGCTTTGGCCTAAGCTACCAAGATACAGACACATTAGGCGACAACCTCGACACCTCCGGCAGTGGTGGCGGCCAGTCTGACACCATATTCTCAGTACCAGGCACCATAGAAGCCGAGCTCTACGCCGCCATGAGCGGCATCCAAACCGAAGCCTCCACCGACAGCGGTGGCGGCACCGGCGGCGGCAGAAATATTGGCTACGTAGACGCCGGCGACTGGCTGCAGTACAACATAGATGTGCAGACCCCCGGCAGCTACCTCATTGAATATAGAGTGGCCAGCCAACCCGGCAGCAGCGGCTTTGCCACATTGGTAGATGGTGTAGAGGTAGATCGACAGTCAGTGCCCAACACCGGCGGCTGGCAAAACTGGGTAACCCTGAGTGCGACTATTGATTTGCAGGCTGGGGAGCAAAAGCTGCGCATTAATGCGGTGGGGCCTTCTTGGAATATGAATTGGATTCGGTTTTCTGTCAGTAATTAGCGGCCACCAATTATTCACCTTTAACAACCTTATAGGTAACCTGTGCAAACCCAAAGTCATAGGTTTTAGAGTCAATAATTTTGAGAGGAATATATGCTGGCAGAGCACCAAATAACGGCCTGCCCTGACCAATAAGCACTGGAATCACTGTGATAGTCAACTCATCAACAAGCCCTGCTGCCAAAAACGATTGAATGGTGATACCGCCATCAAGATAAATCCGCTCAACTCAATGTCAATGTTTCTAACTCGTTAATTCCCCAACCCAACACTTCTTTTTTCAGCCAAAATATAGTCATTACCATCAGCAATTAACCAGAACTCTGTGCTTACCACTTGGCCATCAATAGGCTGGCTCAAAGCACTTGGGTTAAGCGTCATGGTATTTTGGTTGCTGGTCATGGTGAGTTCGCCATGGCTGGTGGCGACCCATTGGCCATTGCTATTGTAGCCCCGCACCTCGTACAGCAGCTCGAGGCTTTGCATAGCTATGCCGCTGCGGCTGATACTGATATTGCTGCCGCTGCTCTCTACACTGACTTCCACTAGCTCATCCAGCAGGCCTTTGGCGGCTTTGATGCGCACCGGGTTGATGCCCAGCATATAGGCGTTATCGCCGTCGTACATACTGAAATCGCTGATATAGAAACTGCCTGTGCTGTCCCAGCTGTCGTAGCCGGTAATAAATGCTTCGGCGCCGGAAATGGGATCCAGCTCATTGATAACCATCAACTCATAGGAGTCGCCTGTGGCTATATCGTACTCGTAGATCGCATTGTCTCTGGCGCCGTCACTGAGTCCGATATAAATCTTTTCACCATCGGCACTTAGCTGAAATACCCAGGTTTTTAAGCTGCTTGAGAAAGCTGGGCGTCCTATAAACTGCCAGCTGGCGGCGGCGTCGTTGAATCTGTAAATATTGCCTTGATCATCGCTGGTGTAGAGATTTTCGTGGCGGCGATCCCACTGCCCTACCTCCATGGCGTTGGGGCCCTGCAGGCTAAAGGTTGGCAGTTCGCCAAAGCCTGTCTGCGGGTCGTAGTACCAGACATGGTCAAACACATTGGCGGGCTCACCCTGGTTCCATTGGTTTCTTGAAGAACCGCCGGTGACATAGATGCGACCTCGGGAGTCAACCCACATAAAGCGGTTGCTGTAGAAGAAGTTCTGCCAGGCGCTGGGCTTGCCCAGCACTGTGGTGGTGCCTGCGGCTATGTCGTAGCGCACCAATTTATTTTCCGGGATGGACATACCGTAGAGCAGGTTGTTTACCGGGTCTTTTTGGATACTAACAATCTGTATTTGCTCGGCGCCTACTCCGTTGGGCTCGCTGGCGCTGAGGTCTGTAAAGCTGCCGTCTTGTGACTGGTAGCCATACCAGTGGAAGCCTCTGGTGTTCTGAAAGCTATAGTTCATATCTGAGCTATCTAGGGTGGCCACATAAACTGTGCCATTGTGGTCCAGGGGCCGAGTGTGGAATTTCTCGGCACTTTCATTGGTCTGCCAGTTATTGGCAGCCTGTGAGGCGGATTTGGCATCGCCCACCCAGCGCAATGTGTTGTCATGCTGATACATTCTGTAAAGCATGGAGTTGGTCTGGTGGTCATGGCCGGAAATATAGATCTCGCCATTGGCGTCGGAGCCTACCGCCAGCCAGCTCTGGTCTGGGCGCGAGCCATCCGGGGCATCAGGCATCTGCCAAATCTTTACGCCATCCACTGAACCCGCGCGCGCCTTATCATAGGGTACGCTGATGACTTCAGAGTCCTGCGGCTCTTCAGTATCGCTGTCGTCGGTGCTGTCAGAATTATTATCAGCGCTGTTGTCATCGCTATCAATATTCTGTGCTGGCTCGTCGATTTCAATATTGGGGCCGCTGCTGCCACCGCAGGCCACCAGCAGACTAAATAAGCCCAGAAATAAAAAACGATAAGTGGTAGCACAGAGCTGCCCTGTTGCGGATAGAACTAATTGTATGGACATGGGTTATTGGTCTTTTTAAAAGCTGGTGAGAAATCTCTTTGGCTCTGCCGGAATAACTGGCCTGGGGTCCCTTACATGTAGGCGTTGCTGGTGTCGGTATGGTCGGTCACATCTTTTACCCCTTTCAGCTCGGGGATTTTCTCCATTAGGGTTTTCTCTACGCCCTCTTTCAGGGTGAGATCTACTGCCGAGCAACCCTGGCAACCTCCGCCAAACTCAAGGATTGCGTAGCCCTCATCAATCTCTGCCAGTGACACCACGCCTCCATGGGCGGCGAGCCCTGGGTTGATATCGTTATACAGCAGATAGTTGATCTTATCTTCGATAGGGCTGTCGTCGGTCACATTGGGCAGTCTGGAGTTGGGCGCTCTAATGGTTAGCTGGCCGCCAAACTTATCTTCGGCGAAGTCGACCTTGGCTTCATCCAGAAACGGGATGCTGCGCTGCTCAAAGTAGGCGTTAAAGGCGTCGTATTCCACTACCAGGTCTTCTTCGTTGTGCTCGCCGGGGCGGCTGTAGGCTATGCAGGTCTCTGCCTTGGGGGTTCCCGGGTCGCTGACAAACATGCGCACGCCTATACCTTCGCAGTTTTGCTTCTCCAGCAGACCGGCGAGGTAGACTTGAGCAGATTCTGTGATGGTGACATTAAGCATAGCGGGTTCCTGAACCTTAATTATCTGTAAAAGAGATCCTGAGACAAGCTCAGGATGACTGGCAACTAATGATGGTAGTATTTTACGTTATTCGGGGTTATAGGCAAAAGCTTCTTTTGTTTTTAAGGGTCGCTTTTTGAAATTATTTTGGTATGATGCGCATCCATCAAAATATTTTGATACAGCAGACAAGTTAAGGCGTAGACAAGCATTATGGTTGATAAAATTACTCAGGCGGCCCAGCAGCGTATTCTGATTTTAGATGGCGCCATGGGGACCATGATCCAGCGCCATACACTGGAGGAAGAGCATTTCCGCGGTGAGCGTTTTGCTGGCTGGCATACCGACCTTAAGGGCAACAATGACCTGCTTAGCCTGACCCAGCCGGATATTATCTGCGATATCCATCGCGCCTACCTTGAGGCCGGTGCCGATATTATTGAGACCAATACCTTTAACTCCACCCAGGTATCCCAGGCGGATTACCAGATGGAGGCTATCTCCCGGGAGATTAATGTTGCCTCGGCCAAACTGGCTCGCGTGGCTGCCGATGAGTTCTCAACCCCCGAGCGCCCGCGCTTTGTCGCCGGTATTTTGGGGCCCACCAGCCGCACTGCCTCCCTATCGCCAGATGTCAATGACCCGGGGGCGCGCAATGTCACCTTTGATGAGCTGGTGGGCAACTACACCGAATCAACCCATGCCCTGATTGAAGGCGGTGTGGATCTGATTATGGTGGAGACTATTTTTGATACATTAAATGCCAAGGCGGCCCTGTTTGCCGTGCAACTGGTGTTTGAGGAGCTGGGTACTGAGCTGCCGGTTATGATCAGTGGCACCATTACCGATGCCAGTGGCCGTACGCTGTCGGGCCAGACTCCAGAGGCGTTCTGGAACTCGGTGCGCCATAGCAAGCCTGTTAGCATTGGCTTGAACTGTGCCCTGGGGCCCAAAGAGCTGCGCCCTCACCTGCTGGAAATTTCCAATGTGGCCGACACTCTGGTCAGCGCCCACCCCAATGCCGGGCTGCCCAATGAATTTGGCGGCTATGATCTGGACCCGGCCAATATGGCCGAGACCGTGGCGGAGTTTGCCAGCGCTGGGCTGCTAAATATTGTTGGCGGCTGCTGTGGCACCACGCCGGAGCATATTCGCGCTATTGCTGAGGCGGTGGCGGATATTGCCCCACGGCAGATTCCGGACATTGCACCGGCCTGCCGTCTGTCTGGTCTGGAGCCCTTTACTATTAAATCTGACTCGCTATTTGTGAATGTGGGCGAGCGCTGTAATGTCACCGGCTCTGCGGTCTTTAAGCGGCTGATTTTGGAAGAAAACTACGATGCCGCCCTGGAAGTTGCCCGCCAGCAGGTAATTAATGGCGCGCAGATTATCGACGTGAATATGGATGAAGGCATGCTGGAGTCGCTGCCAGCCATGGTGACCTTTTTAAATCTGGTGGCCTCGGAGCCAGAGATTTCCCGTGTGCCCATTATGGTGGACTCCTCCAAATGGGAGGTGATCGAAGCTGGGCTTAAATGCATCCAGGGTAAGTCGGTGGTTAACTCCATTAGCCTTAAAGAAGGCACTGAGGAGTTTATTGAAAAAGCCAAACTGTGCAAAAAGCATGGTGCCGCCATTGTGGTGATGGCCTTTGATGAAGATGGCCAGGCGGATAATCTGGATCGACGCAAGGAAATCTCTCAGCGCAGCTACGATATTTTGGTTAATGAGATTGGCTTCCCGGCGGAAGATATTATCTTTGACCCCAATGTGTTTGCCGTGGCTACTGGTATTGAGGAGCACAACCGTTATGGTCTGGACTTTATTGAGGCCAGCGGTTGGATCAAACAGAACCTGCCCCATGCGCTGATTAGTGGTGGTATTTCTAATGTGTCGTTCTCATTCCGGGGCAATAACCCGGTGCGCGAAGCTATTCACTCGGTGTTTCTCTACCATGCTATTCGCGAAGGCCTAAGCATGGGTATTGTTAATGCCGGCCAGCTGGCGGTGTATGACGAGCTGCCCTCAGAGCTGCGCGATGTGGTGGAAGATGTGGTGCTGTTCCGCACCCCGGAGGCCACAGATAATCTGCTGGCGATTGCCGAAAAATACCGCGGCGACGGCTCCACTCAGGCCAAGACTGAAGACCTGAGCTGGCGCGAGGGCAATGTAAACCGTCGCCTGGAGCATGCGCTGGTTAAGGGCATTACCGCCTTTATTGAAGAGGACACAGAAGAAGCCCGCCAACAGGCCGATCGCCCTCTGCATGTGATTGAGGGTGCGCTGATGGACGGCATGAATATTGTCGGCGACCTATTTGGCTCGGGCAAAATGTTCCTGCCCCAGGTGGTGAAATCTGCCCGGGTAATGAAACAGGCGGTGGCCTATTTGCAGCCCTATATTGAAGCGGAAAAAGACGAGTCGGCCAGCTCCAATGGCAAGATTTTAATGGCCACAGTTAAGGGCGATGTGCACGATATTGGCAAAAATATTGTCGGCGTGGTGCTGCAGTGCAATAACTACGAGGTGATTGACCTGGGGGTTATGGTGCCCGCAGAGAAAATACTGCAGACCGCCAAACAGGAAAACGTAGATATTATTGGCCTGTCGGGGCTGATTACCCCGTCACTGGACGAGATGGTCACTCTGGGCAAAGAGATGGAGCGCCAGGGCTTTGATGTGCCCCTGATGATTGGTGGTGCCACCACCTCCAAGGCCCATACGGCGGTGAAAATTGCCCCCACCTACCAGCGCAACCAGACCATCTATGTGTCTGATGCCTCTCGCGCCGTGGGCGTGGCCAGCAAGCTGATTAGCAAAGACAGCCGCGATGCCTTTGTGGCTGAGATACAGCGCGACTACGACGCAGTGCGGCTGCGCACGGCCAATAGAACCTCGCGCGGTACCCTGTTTGCCTACTCGGATGCAGTTAAGCAGAAGCCCCAGATTAACTGGCGTGACTATCAGCCGGAGATTCCCAATACTCTGGGCGTCACTGTGCTGGATGATTACCCGCTGGAAGCCCTGGTGCCCTATATCGACTGGACACCGTTTTTTATCACCTGGGATCTGGTGGGCAAGTACCCCAAGATTCTGGATGATGAGGTGGTGGGTGAGGCAGCGCAAAATCTATTTGATGATGCGCAAAAGCTGCTAAAAGATATTATCGATAATAAGCGCCTGACCGCCCGCGCGGTGTTTGGCCTGTGGCCTGCCAATACGGTGAACCACGACGATATTGAAGTCTATGCAGAGGACGGCTCTACCGCTGCCACATTGCACCATATTCGCCAGCAGATCCAAAAGCCCGGCGCCAGTGAAGAGCTAGCCTCGCTGGCCGACTTTGTGGCCCCCAAAGAGTTTGGTACCACTGATTATATTGGCGCCTTTGCGGTTACCACTGGTATAGGTGCCGATGAGCTGGCTGACCAGTACGAAGCTAAGCACGATGACTATAACGCGATTATGGTCAAGGCCCTGGCCGACCGTTTGGCGGAGGCCTTTGCCGAGCACCTGCACGAGCGTGTGCGCCGCGAGTACTGGGGCTATGCCGCCGATGAGGCGCTGGATAATGAGGCGCTGATTAAAGAGAAATATCGCGGTATTCGCCCGGCGCCCGGCTACCCTGCCTGCCCGGATCACACCGAAAAAGGCACGCTGTTTAAGCTGCTGGATGTGGAAAACAATATCGGCCTTGAGCTGACCGACAGCTATGCCATGAGCCCGGCTGCGGCGGTGAGTGGCTGGTACTTTGGTCACCCGGATGCCAAGTATTTTAACACCGGTAAAATCGATGGTGATCAGGTAGAATCGCTGGC